>NZ_JAEPMO010000145.1 GCF_017643905.1 Marivita sp. | reverse complement strand
TCTCGCTCGGTGCAAGCCATTCGTCTTCGGCGCCCCAGTTGACGTCAGTCTCCGGACCCCAGATGTCTTCGCGGCCAAAAGCGAAGCCAAAGGTTTTCAGACCCATGGATTCATAGGCCATATTGCCTGCGAGAATGATCAGGTCCGCCCAGGACAACGCGTTGCCATACTTCTTCTTGACCGGCCAAAGCAGACGCCGCGCTTTGTCGAGGCTGGCATTATCGGGCCATGAGTTGAGCGGCGCAAAACGGATATTGCCGGATCCGGCGCCGCCGCGACCGTCGCCCATGCGGTACGAACCGGCCGAGTGCCATGCCAGACGGATCATCAGACCGCCGTAGTGACCCCAATCCGCAGGCCACCAATCCTGGCTTTCGGTCATCAGCGCACGGACGTCTGCTTTGACGGCGTCATAGTCAAGCGCCTTGACGGCATCGCGGTGGTTGTAATCCGGGTCCATCGGATTCGTACGCGCGCCATGCTGGTGCAGGATGTCGAGATTGAGCGCCTTGGGCCACCACTTGGTGACGCTGTTTCCGGTGCCGGTGTTGCCACCGTGCATGATGGGGCAGGCCCCTTTCAGATCGAGATTGTTGCCGTCCATGATCTTTCTCCCTCGCAGTGAATCAGATGAGCCACCCAGCCCATTCTGGAATCGTTCTAACCAGACCGCGCAATAATTTCCAATTGGATATCCAAAAAGACGTGATAAGTTTTTCAAATGATAGGATTGACCATAAAACAACTGAGATATTTCGATGCGCTGGCCCGGCATCGACATTTTGGGCGCGCAGCGGAAGCCTGTTCGATCTCGCAACCCGCCTTGTCGTTGCAGATCAAGGAGCTTGAGAACATGGCCGGGGCTGCGTTGGTCGAACGCGGTCCCCGGGAAGTGCGACTGACGTCAATCGGTGAGGATTTTGTCATCAAGGCTCGGCAGGTCTTGTTGGGCATAGACGAACTGGAAGACCTGATGCGCGTCTCCCAAGGGCCGTTTGCCGGACGCTTTCGCCTTGGTGTCATTCCCACTGTCGCGCCGTATCTCTTGCCGGATACGATCACGGCTTTGACAGAGCGTTTCCCTGACATCGATCTGGAACTGCGGGAATCGGTCACCAAGTCGTTGGTCACGGATTTGCTCGAGTCACGTCTGGATGCGGCGATCGTCGCTCTGCCGATCTCGGAACCCGCGCTGCGGGAATTCGCGCTGTTTCAGGAAGACTTCGTTCTAGTGCGGTCTCGTAGGGATGATGGCAAACCCGTACCCAGCCCCGACATGCTCAAGACAATGCGGCTTCTTCTTTTGGAAGAAGGTCATTGTTTCCGGGACCAGGCTTTGTCTTTCTGCGAGATCACCAAGACCCAACCGCGCCAACTGATGGAAGGCAGTTCCCTTTCTACGCTGGTGCAGATGGTTGGGGCGGGCATGGGGGTGACTTTGATCCCCGAAATGGCGATCGCGCTTGAAACGCGAAACGCCAAGGTGTCGGTCGTGACGTTTGATCCGCCAAAACCCAATCGCACGATCGGGATGGTCTGGCGCAAATCAAATCCGCTTGCTGATCAGCTCATGAATGTCGGCGCAATCGTTAGGGGGCTGGGGCAGCGGAACAGGCCGTAAAGCCCCTGCGGCATTAATGACTCACAAACCAAAAAAGCATATTTGGCCCGCAGGTTAACTTGCACGATGGAAAATCGTGCGACACGCTCAAAATATGGGCGTTTTGAAAACTCTTGGATATGCCTCCTGTTTCACCTGTCTCGCGGCCACGGCGGCGCAGCCTGACGAAGACCTTTTGCGCCGGGTGACCGATTGTGTGGGACGGCTGTCGGCCCAGATCGAACACCACTGGTTGCTGTCTGACCAACCGACCGAGCAAATCGAGACACAGCGCGCGCATATGGAAGATATTCTCGATGCGCTGGTCACACCCGATACCGCGACTCGGATCCTGTCCAATCGGATCGACGCCAAGATGGCACATGCCACTCTTTTGACCCAAGCGGCGTTTTCAAAGGACGATCGGCGGGCGGCATGGGCTGAAAAAAGGGCAAAACAGGAATTGAGGCAGTGTGGAACGATCCTGTTAGAACCAGCCCCCGAAAGCGTTGCCATGGCAGACAGCACCCACGTTTCCGAGATCGAATCCGTGAATCAGGGGACGTGGCAGGCCTCGCAATAGCGACTCTCCATACGCCTAGTTGCTCAAAAATCAGACGAAGCCCAAAAAAGCGCGTAAAACTTGTGCGTTTGATCCGAGGATCGCTATCCCGGTTAACGGCCCATTTCCTGCGATGAAAATCTGCGGCCTAGATACCGGCGGCTGATGCGCAACATCAGTTGATCACGTGCGATGGAGCCGGCCGTTCAACTCCAGGCCCCACCGCACTCCGCAATAGACTTGCGTTTGCGATATCTGGGGCCTTGCACTGCTTATGGCAACCTTCGCGGCGCAAAACGTACAAAGGACGTTTGCATAATGTCGATGAAATTTCTCAGCACTACAGCGGCTGCCGCGCTTCTGGTTTCCACCCTTCCCGCATTCGCACAGGATGTCAGCTGCCCGATCAAAGTGGGTGTTCTGCATTCGCTGTCCGGCACGATGGCCATCTCCGAGACCACGTTGAAAGACACGATGGAAATGCTGGTGGATATCCAGAACGAAAAGGGTGGTCTTCTGGGCTGTCAGCTTGAAGCCGTTGTGGTTGACCCGGCTTCTGACTGGCCGCTCTTTGCCGAAAAGGCGCGCGAGCTTCTGACGGTCCAGAACGTGGACGTGATCTTTGGCTCATGGACTTCCGTGTCGCGGAAATCGGCGCTGCCGGTTCTGGAAGAGCTCAACGGTCTGATGTTCTACCCGGTTCAGTATGAAGGCGAAGAAAGCTCCAAGAACGTGTTCTACACCGGTGCCGCACCGAACCAGCAGGCAATCCCGGCCACCGATTACTTCCTTGAAGAGCTTGGCGTCGAGAAGTTCGCGCTTCTGGGCACCGACTACGTCTACCCGCGCACCACGAACAACATTCTCGAAGCCTACCTGAAGGATAAGGGCATCGCGGAAGAAGACATCTTCGTGAACTACACGCCCTTTGGTCATTCCGACTGGTCCAAGATCGTGGCTGACGTTGTGGCGCTTGGCGCAGACGGCAAGAAGGTCGGCGTGATCTCGACCATCAACGGCGACGCCAATATCGGCTTCTACAAGGAACTGGCGGCTGCAGGTATCTCTGCGGACGACATCCCCGTTGTCGCGTTCTCGGTCGGTGAGGAAGAACTCTCCGGTCTCGATACCACAAACCTCGTCGGTCACCTTGCTGCCTGGAACTACTTCCAGTCCGCCGACACACCCGCAAACGAAGAGTGGGTTGCAGCCTGGAAAGCCCGCATGGGTGATGATCGCGTCACCAACGATCCGATGGAAGCACACTACATTGGCTTCAACATGTGGGTGAACGCGGCCACAGCGGCTGGCACCACGGATGTGGATGCTGTCCGTAATGCGATGTACGGTCAGGAATTCCCGAACCTGACTGGCGGCACGGCTGTCATGCTGCCGAACCACCACCTGACCAAGCCGGTTCTGATCGGCGAAATTCAGGCGGACGGCCAGTTCGACATCATCAGCCAGACCGATCCGGTGCCGGGTGATGCCTGGACCGACTTCCTGCCGGAATCGGCAGTGCTCAAGTCGGATTGGAAAGACCTTGGCTGCGGCATGTACAACACCGCAACGTCGACCTGCGTACAGATCAAGTCGAACTACTAAGCCACTGAGCGGTGCGTGGGAAACCACGCACCCTACCCTTTGCCGCAAGGTACGCGTTCGCGCGTTCCATTGACGACGGATTTCCAGATGCTGCGCTTTGTCGCCACTTTCCTTGCTTGTCTGACGCTGGCCCTTCCGATTTCTGCCCAGCAAGCGGACGCCCCCATCCAGCAATTGCTTCAGTCCCAGAGCGATCTCATCATCGAAAGCTCGCGCCGCACCATTGGACCGGCCATTGATGCGCTGGCCAACAGCGGCATGCCCGAAGCGCAGGTCGTCCTGGACAAATGGCAAACCCGCGAGATGTGGGTGAACAAAGAGACGGGCCTTTTCGTCTACGCCGAGGAAGTGGATCGCGACACGCTGCGCATCTTTGACTTTGCCGATGGCAGCGAGATTGCGGAAGTTCCGGATGACGGGTTTGACCAGCTCAAGCCGAACTCCGGCATTCGGGGTTTGATCGGCACCGCGCTTGTCCAATTCCAACTCAGCGATCCCAATCCGGACACCCGCCAGCGCGCTTTGGACGCGATTGAACGCGGGGCCGAGGAAAGCCATCTTGCCGCTCTGCGGGCCAGTCTTCCGAAAGAACCCGACGCACTGATCCTCGCCCGTAAGCAGCGGTTGGAACGGCTGCTGACCATCGCCTATGGCGCGACGGACGCCGAACGGATCGAGGCAATTCAGAGTTTTGGCGGTGATCTGGGCGTCGATGTGCGCGCCGCGCTGAACCCGCTTTTGGCCGTGCGCGTTGAAGCCGCCGAAGCGTTGCCTGCAGATGCCGATATTGGGCGCGTGCTTGAGCCCGGTTCCGCCGCGCTGAGCCGCGATGATGCTTACGCGCTGCTGGTCGCAGCCAATCTCGCCAAGCCGCGTATCAGCGTCGAGGAGCAGCGCAACGCGCTGATCGCGAATATCGCGGATGGTCAGGTCGCAGGTATCCAAGTGGCCACGCTGAACAGCCAGGAGGCCCGTGACATGGCCTATGCGGCGCTGGCGGAACAGGGCACGGTGACGGCTGTCGCGACCGAGGCCGAGGTCGATCAGCGTCTTTCCAACCATGTGTTCTTCGAACGCTATGTCGGCGCGCCGCCCGAAGTGGTGTTCGCCGCGCAAGCCGCGCTGAATGCTATCGAGAACAAGGTCGCGATCAACCAGATGTTCGACCTTTCGCTGGACGCGCTGTCTTTGGCGTCGATCTATTTCCTCGCCGCCATCGGCCTGGCCATCACCTTTGGCGTGATGGGCGTCATCAACATGGCGCATGGCGAGTTCATCATGATGGGCGCGTATACGGGTTATGTGGTGCAGCTCTTCATCCCTGACTACACGCTGTCCATTCTGGTCGCGATCCCGTTGGCCTTTGCCGTGACCTTCGGTGCGGGGGTCGCGATGGAACGTCTGGTGATCCGATGGCTTTACCATCGTCCGCTGGAAACGCTGCTCGCCACCTTCGGCATTTCCATCGCTTTGCAGCAGATCGCCAAGAACATCTTCGGCACACAGGCCCGGCCTCTGACAGCGCCCGGTTGGCTGGACGGGTCACTGGTGATCAATGACATCGTGTCGATCAGCTATATCCGCATCGCGATCTTCGTGCTGGCGCTGCTGTTTCTTGCGCTCTTCCTCTTCGTGATGAACCGCACGCGGCTGGGTCTTGAGGTGCGCGCCGTGACGCAGAACCCACGCATGGCGGCGTCGATGGGGATCAACCCTGACAAGATCAAAATGCTGACCTTCGGCTTCGGCTCCGGCATCGCGGGTATCGCCGGTGTGGCCATCGGGCTTTACGCCAAAGTCACGTCCGAGATGGGCAGCGACTACATTGTGCAGTCCTTCATGACGGTCGTCGTTGGCGGCGTCGGCAACATCTGGGGCACGCTGCTGGGCGCCACCATGGTCGGCTTCCTGCAAAAAGGGATCGAGTGGTTCAACCCGTCCAACACGCTGGCGGCGCAGACTTACATGATCCTGTTCATCATCCTCTTCATCCAGTTCCGGCCAAAGGGCATCATCGCCCTCAAGGGCCGTGCGGCGGAGGCGTGATCATGTTTGTTTCGTTGCTTTCAGCACCGACCCGCGTGGGGGCTCTGCCCCCACACCCCCGGCATATTTTCAAAAAGAAGAAGCAGGGGTGATCGCATGAGTGACGTTGCAATCGGACAAAGACGACAGCCCTTTGCGCTGCGCTTTCCGTCGGTGATGATCTTTCTCGCCATCCTCGCGCTGTTTACCGTCGGCGTGACGATCCTGTCCGAGGGATTTGGGATCGGGGTGATCTCGACATCTTTCATCAAGACCTTGGGAAAGACCCTGTGCCTGTGCCTTGTCGCCTTGGCGATGGACCTTGTCTGGGGCTATTGCGGGATTCTGTCGCTGGGGCACATGGCGTTCTTCGGGCTAGGCGGTTACGCGATTGGCATGTGGCTGATGTACGCCCGGACCGAGATCATCGTTCTGGAGAGCCTTGCTGCAGCCGAACTGCCGCCGACACCCGAGGAAGTGTCCAACGGCATCGCCACGCAGATCTTCGGCGTTGTCGGGTCGTCCGAGTTTCCGCCGATATGGGCCTTTGCGCATTCTCTGCCGCTGCAATTCGCCGCTGTGGTCATCGTGCCAGGGCTGCTGGCGCTGGTGTTCGGTTGGCTTGCGTTCCGCAGCCGGGTCACGGGCGTCTACCTGTCGATCCTGACACAGGCGATGACCCTCGCGCTGTCGCTGCACCTGTTCCAGAATGACAGCGGATTGCGGGGCAACAATGGATTGTCGGGATTGCAGAACCTGCCGGGATTGGATGACGTGCCACAGGCAACCGTGTCGCTGTGGTTCTTCTGGGCCTCTGCGCTGGCGCTTGGCCTTGGGTATGTGCTGTGTGCATGGATCGTGTCGGGAAAGTTCGGGTCCGTCATCCGCGCCATCCGCGATGACGAGGCGCGCGTTCGGTTCCTTGGCTATCCTGTTGAGGCGTTCAAGCTGGTGATCTTTACGCTGACCGCCGTGATCGCGGGCATTGCAGGGGCGCTTTATTATCCGCAGGCGGGCATCATCAACCCCGCCGAAATCGCACCCATCGCGTCGATCTATTTGGCGGTCTGGGTCGCCATTGGCGGGCGCGGCAGGCTGTATGGCGCGGTCATTGGTGCGGCGTTTGTATCGCTTGTCTCCACTTGGTTCACCGGCGGGCAAGCACCCGACATCAACCTTGGGTTCTACACGATCAGTTGGGTGGATTGGTGGACGGTTCTTCTGGGTCTCAGCTTTGTCTGCGTGACGCTTTACGCACCCAAAGGCATTGGTGGGCTGATTGATCTGATCACAGATCGCAAAAGTCCGAACCGCCACGGTGCATCGCTGGGCCCAGACCAAGGGTCCCTGCGAGAACAGGAGGCAGAGAAATGAGCACACTTCTCGAAGTTTCGGGCGTGTCGGTGTCCTTTGACGGGTTCAAGGCGATCAACAACCTGTCCTTCCAGATCGCCGAACGCGAACTGCGCGCGGTGATCGGCCCAAATGGTGCGGGCAAGACCACGTTTATGGACATCATTACCGGGAAGACCAAGCCCGATGAAGGACGGGTCATCTATGGCGACAAGAGCCTGTCGCTTCTCAAGATGTCGGAGAGCAAGATCGCGCAGGCCGGGGTGGGCCGGAAGTTCCAGCGCCCCACTGTATTCGAGGATCAGAGCGTTTTCGACAACCTGATGATGGCGCTCAAGAAGACGCGCGGACCATTGGCGGTGCTGTTCTTCAAGCCCTCATCCGAAGACAACGACAAGGTTGCTGAACTGGCCGAACAGATTGGCCTCTCTGGCGCGCTGCACCGCAAGTCGGGAGAGTTGAGCCACGGGCAGAAACAGTGGCTCGAGATCGGGATGTTGCTGGCACAGGATCCGCGCCTGTTGCTGGTCGATGAACCGGCAGCGGGAATGACGCCAGCGGAGCGCGAACACACCACGGACATCCTGCGCGAGGCGGCAAAGACCCGAGCCGTTGTTGTGGTCGAGCATGACATGGAATTCGTGCGGCGGCTGAACTGCAAGGTGACGGTGCTGCACGAAGGGTCGGTGCTGGCCGAAGGCTCTTTGGACCACGTGACAAAGAACGAACAGGTGATCGAGGTGTATCTTGGCAGATGAAATCCTCCAGACCAAGGGTCTGACGCTGCATTATGGCGGGAGCCAGATCCTTAACGGGATCGATATGGCGGCGGCCAAGGGAGAGATCACATGTGTGATGGGCACCAATGGGGTCGGCAAGACATCGCTGTTGAAAGCCATTTCCGGCACGCATGCCTATTCCGGCGGGACGATGTCGCTGAATGGGCAAGTCGTCAAATCCGCCACGGCGCATGCGCTGGCGCAGAAAGGCGTGGCCTATGTTCCGCAGGGGCGCGATATCTTTCCCCTTTTGACAGTGCGCGAAAACCTTGAGACAGGGTTTGCGTGTCTGCCCAAGTCGGAGCATTACATCCCCGACCATATCTTTGAGCTGTTTCCGATCCTCAAGGATTTCCTGCACCGGCGCGGTGGTGACCTGTCTGGCGGTCAGCAGCAACAGCTTGCGATCGCGCGAGCGCTGATCACCAAGCCGAAGCTCTTGCTGCTGGACGAGCCGACCGAAGGCATCCAGCCAAACATCATTCAGCAGATTGGCCGGGTGATCGCCCTGCTGCGTGAACAGGCGGATATGGCGATTGTGCTGGTCGAGCAGTATTTCAGCTTTGCCTACGACCTTGGGGACCGGTTCTACGTGCTGGAGCGCGGTGCGGTAAAGATGAGCGGGCCAAAAGCGGATCTGGATCGGGATGCGCTTTTGGCAGGTGTCTCGGTCTGATGTGACAGGCGGTGTGGTGTCCGGTCAGGATACCGCGCTTGCCGATTGCGGAACATCCTCATCGGACCTTGCGAAATCGACCGCCGCATCGACCAACACCTGCATCGCGTCAAAAACCGGCACAGTCGCCTCGATGCTTTTGGACATGAGAGAGAATTCCGTGCAGCAAATGCAGATGACATGCGCGCCGTCCGCCACCATATCGGCCGCGACATCGGTAAGGGTATGCGCCGCGAATTCGGATGCTCCCTGAGCCTTGATCGCGCGGATCGTCGCCAGCAATCGGCCATGATCCCGCGCATAAACCGGGCTGAGACCGACATCGGACAGAGCTTTTTCAAAGACTCCGACGCGTTGAAGCGCCGGGGATCCGAGAATACCCACGTTCCCGCCCGGAGCGATCCGCGCTGCTTCTGCGCAGGACATTTCGACCATGTTCAGAAAAGGCCTGTCCGTCGCCGCAGCCACGCGGTCGGCATAATAATGCGCGGTATTGCACGGCATCACCAACGCCTCAGCCCCGGCACCCACGAGGCCTTTTGCCATCTGTTCGAGAACCGGACCCGGATCTTCGCCGCCCCCTTCGAGGATGGCCTTGATGCGGGACGGCACCTGCGTGTTGTTGTCGACAAGCAGCGGAATATGGTCCGCATCGTCATGTGCCTGAACCGCATCCACGATTTGCTGCATGAAGTAGATCGTCGCCTCTGGCCCCATGCCGCCCAGAACACCGATTTTCCGCATCAGGCTGCTCCTTTTTGCAGGGCTTGTCCGACCGCATGCACGATGATGTCCGCGACATGGGCGCAATCCTCGAGGCTTAAGGTCAGGGGAATGCGCATGTCCAGCAAACCGGCAAGAATTGCATCCGTTTTGGGCAAGTCCTGCGGTGTCACGTAACGCCAGCTTTGATGGTTCGATGTAAAGCCGACCGGGCTGTCAGCACCGAACCACTTGAGTTCAACGCCCAGCGCCTTGGCGCCGGCAACCACTTGCTGCAGCGTTTCGGCACTGGCGTCAGGCATGAGGAACTGGAACGACGACCCGACATAGCGTTCTTGCGGTGGACGGTTGGGAACGTAAACACCCGCGACGGCGCGCAGGCGGTTTGCGATCAGGTCATGCCGGTCGTTCCAACGGTCGATATTCGTCTCTAACGTGGCCAATTGCGGCAGCAGGATTGCCGCGCGCAGGTTGTCCATCCGGCCCGACATGTTCGGTGTGTCCAGCCGAATGTCCTTGAACACGTCTGGGGACGGACCAGCGCCGTGCCGATCATAGAGCATGTATGACCCGGACAGCATGATCGCACGGGCCATGAATTCAGGATCATTCGAGGTCAGAAACCCGCCTTCGCCGCTGTTCATATGCTTGTAGGTCTGGGTCGAGAAACATCCGGCGATGCCGAAACTGCCGGATTTGCGCCCGTTCCATGACGCGCCCATGGTATGGGCGCAGTCTTCGATCAGAGGCACACCATGACGGTTCAAAACCGCCATCAACGCGTCCATGTCACAGAGGTGCCCGCGCATGTTGGACAGGAGCATGGCTTTGGGGGCAGTTGCCCGAATCTTGGCCTCCAGATCGTCCAGATCAATGACCAGATCGGGTGTGATTTATCATTTCCAGAATTGCCACGGTACCGATCCGGATGGGGATCATGATACCGAGCGCAAGATAGAGCCCCATGATCAGGTTGCCCCGGAAGCGATATTCGCTGAGAGCGAAAGCCGCCATTGCACCGAACAGGAGGATGAGG
>NZ_JAEPMO010000037.1 GCF_017643905.1 Marivita sp. | reverse complement strand
TACGATGCAGGTCTTCAAACCGGCTTTCATGCTCGGTTCCCGCCAGCCGGTCGCGGTGGATGGCATAGGTGTTGGTCGTGGCGATCTCGGCCCCGGCGGCAAAGTAATCCGCGTGAATCTCGCGGACCAGATGGGGCATGTCGATCATCACTTGCGTTGACCACAGCGGTGTTGGCGGAGTGCCCGAACGGTGAATGAGTTCCTGACCCATTCCGCCGTCCAGTAGTGTGATTGTCATGCGCGCAGCCTTTCGTTTTGCGGATCCCAGAGGGGTTCATGCTTCTGGACGACCGCCTTGCGCATTTCGCCGAAGATGTCGATCTCAAGTTCCGTGCCCGGCACCGCCAGATCGGCCCGCAGCATACCCAGCGCAATGGAGGCATTCACCCGGTAGCCCCAATCACCGCTGGTGGTTTCGCCCACGACCTGTCCGTCATGCCAGAGCGTCGACATGTAAGGCGCGTCATACCCGCCCGCATCGACGAGCAGCGTCACAAAGCGTTTGGTCACGCCCTGCTGCTTTTCGCTCTGAAGCGCGGCCTTGCCGGGGAAATCCTGCGGCTTGTCCAGCTTGACGAACCGGTCCAGCCCGCCTTGGAGCATGGTGTAGTCGGTCGAGAGGTCGCCCTTCCAAGCGCGGTAGCCCTTTTCGATCCGCAAGGAATTGAGCGCATACATGCCAAAGGGTTTGGCCCCCGCGCCCAGAATGGCGTCGTAGATCTCGGGTGCGTCTTCAGTCAGGCAGTGCACTTCCCACCCAAGCTCTCCGGCGAAGGACACGCGCAGCAGAACGCACGGTTTGCCGCAGACGTTGGCCTCCTGGAACGACAGCCAAGGCAGCGTCAGGTCGGCATCCGTCAAAGGTGCCAGCATCTCACGCGATTTCGGCCCGGTCACGAGGAAACACTCGTATTTCGTCGTGCGGTCCTGCACGGTCAGCCCCTCGGGCAGATCGCGCAGCAGGACATCGCGGTCGTGCCATTGCGCAACGGCAGCCGTGATCAGCCAGATCGCCTCGTCGCTTTGCGGGATCACCGACATCTCGGTCAGGATGCGGCCCCGGTCATCCGGGAAATAGGCCAGACCCACGCGTCCCGGTTTCGGCAGGGTAGAACAGGTGAGCGCATCGACATGCGCCCGCGCGCCGGGACCTTCGACCGACAGGCGCGTAAAGCCGGAAATGGCGATCACACCCGCCGCATCGCGTACCGCTTCGCATTCTTCCATGATCCGCTGCTGCCACGGGCCTTTCCGCGCCCAGGTTTGGGTCGCCTCCTCAGACGTGTCATCGCCCGGCTGCGCAAACCAATTGGCGCGTTCCCAACCGTTATATGCCCCCATCACGCCGCCCGCCGCGATGATCTTGTCATGCACCGCCGACAGTTTCTTGTCGCGCCCGGCTGGCCATGCGTGACGCGGGAAATGCATGGCGTATTCGTGGCTGTAGGTCTCGATCGCCTTCTGGTCGGAATAGTTCTGATCGGCGTAATCGGTGTAGCGGCGCGGATCGACGGCCCACATGTCCCATTCGGTCTGGCCTTCGGTGACCCATTCCGCCAAAACCTTGCCCGCGCCGCCGCCTTGGGTAATGCCAAAGGTGAACACACAAGCCTCGAACGCGTTGGGCACACCCGGCATCGGCCCGATCAGCGGCAGGCCATCCGGCGCATAAGGGATCGGTCCATTGATCACCCGGCCCACACCGGACGCACCCAGAATGGGCACACGGGCCATTGCATCCTCGATATACCATTCGAGCCGTTCCAGATCGTCCGGGTAAAGCTGGAAGCTGAAATCGTCCGGCATGGGATCGTCCGGCGTGACCCAATGCGCCTTGCAGTTCCGTTCGTACGGTCCAAGGTTCAGACCGTATTTTTCCTGCCGCAGGTAGTAGGAGCTGTCCACATCGCGCAAGAGCGGCAGCTTGCCGTTTTCCTTTGACCACGCTTCCAATTCAGGCACCGGTTCGGTCAGGAAATACTGGTGGCTCATCACGGTCATCGGTACCGTGCGCCCGCCATAGGGCTTGAACCATTCGCCGACGCGCTGGGCATAGTAGCCCGCGGCGTTGACCACCTTTTCGCAGGTGATGTCGCCCTTGTCAGTGTGCACGATCCACTCATCACCCTTGCGGCTCACGCCCGTGGCAGGGCAGAAGCGTTCGATCTTCGCCCCCATCATCCGCGCGCCCTTGGCCAAGGCCTGCGTCAACTGCGCCGGGTCGATGTCGCCATCGTCCGGGTCATACAAAGCGCCCGCGAGATCGTGCGTTTCGATGAACGGATAGCGCTCCTTGATGTCGCCCACCGCCATCATCTCAAGGTCAAGGCCCTGATATCGACCCATTGCGCGGGCGCGTTCGAACTCCTGCATCCGCTCTTTCGTGTGGCCCAAACGGATTGACCCGGTGACGTGGTAGTTCATCGGGTAATCGACCTCGTCCGCCAGCGTCCGGTAGAGCGACAGTGAATAGCGCTGCATGTTCATCACCGCCCAGCTTGTGCTGAAGGACGGGCAGTTCCCGGCGGCGTGCCATGTGGAGCCTGCGGTCAGTTCGTTCTTCTCCAGAAGCACGCAATCCCAACCCGCCTTGGCGATGTGATAGGCGCACGACGCACCAACGACGCCGCCGCCGATGATGACGACACGGGTGGTGGTGGGGAAATCGGACATGGGTGGTCTCCTCAGTTCCAGGCAAGGCGCAGCGCGAGCCCGCCAAAGACAATTGCGGATAGTTTGCCCAGCCAGCCAGACGCGCGCTGAATGCGGGCTGCGGCGAGGCCGGCAAACCCGCCGAGCACGCAGTAGACGGCAAGTTCCCCGAACGCGAGAAGCGTGCCAAGGATCAGGATCTGTTGCCAGACGGGGCCGATGGCTGGATCGGCGAATTGCGGCAGGAAGGCCAGCACGAAAAGCCCCACCTTGGGGTTCAGGATGTTGGTCAGAAACCCCCGCCGGAACGCGCGCCACGTGTCGCTGCGCCCTTCGCGGCGGGTGGGGTCGGACGTGTCGGTCCATGTGTGGTAGGCCAGCCAGAGCAGATATGCCGCCCCCGCATAGCGCAATGCATCATAGGCGATGGGATAGGTGAACAGCAGCACGGCCAGACCTGCCGCCGCGATCACCACGTGTCCCATGACCCCCAATCCGATTCCCGCTGCCGCCGCCATTCCCGACCGCGCGCCACCGCGCATACCACTGGCCAGCGTGAACATCATGTCCGCACCGGGGGTGATGTAGAGCACCAGCGCCGCCCCCATGAAGGTGACGTAGGTCCAAAGCGGAATGGAAAGGGCGAGGTCAAACATCGGTCAATCCTCGCGCTGTGGGTCGTTGGGGTTGATGGCGTAGTAGTCGCCCTTGGTCTTGGTGTGGATGTGGCCGCGCAGGGTCAGTCCGGTTGGCCCGTCGATGGAGCCTGTGGAGAAACAGATGAACGGATCGTCCTCATGGTCCCAAAACAGCGCTGATCCGCAGGTCGGACAGAACCCGCGCCGGGCTTTCTCAGAGGACTGGTACCAGCGCACCTCGCCTCTGATTTCAAGGGTGCCATTGGGCACATAGGAGGACGCCCAGACATGACCTGACTGCTTGCGGCACTGGGTGCAGTGACAGGCGGCTGGCGCGCCCGCTGCTCCATGTGCGGTATAGGTGACTGCGCCGCAGAGGCAGCTTCCTGTCAGGGACACCGGGCCGGAGGGGGATGCGTCGCTCATCAATACACCGGAGGTGCAATGACCCAGATCACCACGGCGGGGTCATCATAGGGGTTGATCCATTCGAACGGTTCCGCCTTGATCCGGAAACTGTCGCCGGGGGTCAGGGTGAACCGTCTGTCGCTGATGATAAGGTCGAGCTTGCCCGACAGGATATAGCCCACCTCCTGCGTGGGCCGGGTGACGACCTCGCCAATGCGGCTGCGCGGCTGAAAGGTGGAATGCACCACCTCGAAATCATCTGACAGGTCGGGCGAGAGCAGTTCTTCCACCAGCCCGCTGTCGCCGCTGCCGATGGGACGTCGCGCACCTGCGCGGACGACATACCCGGCCTCGTCCGCTGCGGCCTGTGGTGTGCCGAAAAGAAGCGAAACGGGGACATCAAACAGCTTGGCGATATGGCGCAGGTCAGTGATGGAAGGTGCGGACAGATCGCGCTCGATCTGGCTGACCCAACCAACGGACCGTCCCAACCGATCCGCAATGTCCTGCAGCGTAAGCCCACGCGCCTTGCGCAGCGCCCGAAGGTCCGCGCCAAGCGTTTTGCTGTGAAGAACCGGATCGTGCTGCACGACTCGCCCATGAAATTTCTGTCCAGAATTTCATGGCACGGTTTGATGAAAATTCAAAAGAAATTTTCACCATGGCGACACGGTCACCAAATTTCTGCAATTTGGACGGATGGAACCAAATCCGGGGTCGGCTGGTTGGTCGGGTGTCAAACGCAAATCAAGGACCACCCAATGAACCGCATCATCTACCTTGTCGGACTTGTCGTCATCGTCATTGCCATCCTGTCTTTCATCGGCATCGCCTGATCCTAAGTCACGGCCGCGAAGGTCTCTTTCAGAATATCCAACAGCGCGTCTGCATCCTCTTTCGTAAACGCATCCGGCTGATCGCTGTCGATGTCAAACACACCGAGCAACCGGCCTTTGCCGTTCCAGACTGGCAAGACCAGTTCCGACCGAGTTGAGGAGGCACAAGCGATGTGGCCGGGGAACGCGTCCACATCCGGAACCAACTGAACTTCTCCGGTGCGGGCCGCAGCGCCGCAGACCCCGCGCGAGAACGGGATGGTCAGGCAGCCATGCCCGCCTTGATACGGCCCGATCTTGAGAAGCTCTGGCCCGGCCACGCGGTAAAAGCCCGTCCAGTCGAAGCGGTCATCGGCGTGATGTACCTCGCAGGCGACAGTGGCCATCAGGCTGACCGTGTCGGTTTCGCCTTCGGTCAGCGCGGCAATGGTTTTGGCAAGCGTTATGTAGTCGGCCATGTGATATTTGTAGGGGCCAGCCCCCACACCCCCGAGGTATTGGTAGCCCAAAGAAACCTAGATGCGTTCAATTGCGATGGCAGTGCCTTCGCCACCGCCGATGCAGATCGCAGCCACACCGCGCTTCAGCCCACGCTTTTCCAGCGCGTTGAGCAGCGTGACGATGATCCGCGCGCCCGAGGCGCCAATGGGATGGCCCAGGGCACAGGCGCCTCCATTCACGTTCACGATGTCGCGGCTCAGTCCCATTTCATGCATGAACGCCATCGGCACCACGGCGAAGGCTTCGTTCACCTCCCAGAGATCGACATCGTCCTTGCTCCAGCCAATCTGGTCCAGCAGCTTCTGCGCGGCAGGGACCGGCGCCGTGGTGAACAGACCCGGTGCCTGTGCATGGCTTGCGTGACCCACGATCCGGGCGCGGGCCCTGTCGCCTGCGGCCTCTGCCGTGGTCAGAATCAGCGCCGCAGCCCCGTCCGAGATGGAAGAGCTGTTGGCAGGCGTCACCGTCCCGTCCTTGCGGAATGCAGGCTTCAATGTCGGGATCTTTTCGGGCCGCGCATTGCCGGGCTGTTCGTCCTCGGACACGATCACCTCGCCCTTGCGGGTCGAGATGGTGACCGGCGTGATCTCATGCTCGAAAGCGCCGGATGTCTGTGCGTCGAGCGCATTGGACAGCGATCGTAGCGCATATTCATCCTGCGCCTCACGGGTGAACTGGAACGCCTCGGCGCAGTCTTCGGCAAAGGTGCCCATCAGGCGGCCCTTGTCATAGGCGTCTTCCAGACCGTCGAGGAACATGTGATCAATCACCTGACCGTGGCCGATCCGCGCTCCGCCGCGCATCTTGGGCAACAGGTAGGGCGCATTGGTCATAGACTCCATTCCACCCGCCACGATTGTGGTGGCACGGCCCAAGGCGATGGCGTCGAAGGCCATCATCGCCGCTTTCATGCCGGACCCGCACATCTTGTTGAGCGTGGTCGCCGGCACATCTTCGCCAAGACCGGCGGCAAAGCCCGCCTGCCGCGCCGGGGCCTGTCCTTGCCCGGCAGGCAGAACGCAGCCCATCAGCACTTCGTCAACAAACGGGGTGCCGGCCTGCTGCAAAGCCGCGCGGATCGCGGCGCCGCCCAGATCAACAGCAGACAGTTCGGAAAACGCCCCCTGGAAGCCCCCCATCGCGGTGCGCGCAGCCCCGGCGATTACAACCTCAGCCATGTGATCTCTCCCCGCTGTCATCTCTTTGGCCTTGCATACCGGATGGTAAGGATTGGCGTCTAGGGTGCCCGGCACATCAAATGCCGAGGCTCCATGGAACTGATCGTTGAACATCACGCTGCTGCCACGCTTATCCGCGTGAATGCCACGCGCATCGACGCGCCCACCGCGCTGCACTTCAAGGAAGAGATGCGGTCGACCACCGGAAAAGACGAAGGCCGGTTCATTCTGGATTTGCAGCACGTCACCTTTATCGACTCAAGCGGATTGGGTGCCGTTGTTGCGTCGATGAAGCAATTGCGGCCCGGGCAGACGCTCGAACTCGCGGCGCTGCAACCCATCGTCGACAAGGTGTTCCGACTCACGCGCATGGACACGATTTTTGCGATCCACGCAGACGCGGATCGGGCCGTTGCCAGCGAAAAAACCTGACTCACCGATTCTACTCGCGCTCTGCCTGCCCGCGTTGAACGTGGCAACGCCGGATGTTCTGCGTGCGTGTATCAATGCCTTGGCAGGCTCAAAAGCCGCGCCCCTCGGCGATGATGTCCAGATCGTTTTGGCGGAAGCCGTCAACAATATCGTGGAGCACGCCTATATCTGCATGGGTTTCGGTGCCTTGGCGCTGCGCATCTCTCTGACCGGTCAGAGCCTGAAGATAGACCTGATCGACTGGGGATGCCCGCTTCCCAACCTGTCGCTCCCGGCCGGACACGCGCCCGAGCCAGAGACGCTGAGCGAGGGTGGATACGGCTGGTTGTTGATTCGCTCTCTCGTTTCGACATTGGAATATCAACGGCTCGCCGACTCAAACCAGCTTTCCCTGCATTTTGATCTGTGCTGAAACCCTCTGGCCCGCCCCAGTTTGGCCGTGTTTCCAAAGATTGTCGCCAAGGCGGAAATAGTCTTAAAATTAAAGGTAATTTGCAGAGTTTTGGGGAAACGATGCCAAGGAATGGTCGCAATCGTTCCGAATTGTGGCCTTGGTTGAACGGCAAACAGTAAGGGTAGCTGCACAAAGCTTCACTTCGACGTCGCGCCGTTAACAGCCCCCACCCAGTGTGCGGCGTCGAGGTACTTCCTTCCCCCTTTGCATCATCGGATTGACGCGCCCCTGCGTCCGCCTATCTTACGCGGCAAAACGGAGGGACAACTTACATGCGTGATTTCCACATGCCAGGCCGCTCTGCGGTGATGGCAGCAAACGGTATGTGCGCCACATCGCACCCATTGGCCTCGCAAACCGCAATCGACATCCTGAAGCAGGGCGGCAATGCCGTCGATGCCGCGATTGCGGGCGCTGTTCTTCTGGGGCTGTGCGAACCGGCGATGACCGGGATCGGGGGCGATTGCTTTGTCATGGTCAAACCTGCCGGGACCGAGGACATCATCTGTCTCAACGGATCCGGTCGGGCACCGGCAGCGCTGTCTGGTGCGGACCTGCGCGCCTCCGGTCTCGACAAGATGCCGCTCTTCGGTCGGCCTGAGCCCGTCACCATTCCCGGCGCCATTGATGCGTTCTGTCGCCTGTCCGAGGATTACGGGCGGCTTGGTCTTGATGCCGTTCTCGCGCCCACGATTCACTATGCCGAAGAAGGCGTCCCGGTCGCCCCGCGGGTCGGGTTCGACTGGGCCAACCACCACGACAACCTGCATGGTGCGGCCCGCCAGTTCTTCACCCACGGTGGCAAGCCGCCGCAGGTCGGGCATCTGTTCCGTCACCCGATGATGGCCGAAACGCTGCGCCGCGTCGCCGCCGAGGGCCGCAAGGGCTTTTACGAAGGCGAAGTCGCCGAGGACATGGTATCTTCGCTCCGCGCCATCGGAGGGGTTCACACGCTCGAGGATTTCGCCGACACCCGCAGCGATTACACGACCCCGATCAGCGGCACCTACAAAGAGATCGAACTGGTCGAACATCCGCCAAACGGGCAGGGCGCGACCGCGATCCTGCTGAACAACATCCTTGCGCAGTTCGATCTGCCGTCGATGGATCCGTTTGGTCTTGAACGCGCGCATATCGAAGCCGAAGCGACCAAGTTGGCCTATGACGCCCGCGACCGCTTCCTGAGCGACATGGACCACATGACGCGCCTTGCGCATATGCTGGACCCGAAAACCGGCGAAAAACTGGCGGCCCTGATCGACCCCAAGCGCGCCATGCCAAGCGCGCGACCGCTGACTGAGGCGGTCCACAAAGAAACGATCTATTTGACCGTGATCGACAAAGACCGCATGGCGGTGTCGTTGATCTACTCGGTGTTCAAGGATTTCGGCTCGGGCGTGGCATCCGACAAGTTCGGCGTGCTGTTCCAAAACCGTGGCGCGGGGTTCACTCTGGAAGAGGGCCATCCGAACGAGGCCAATGGCGGCAAACGCCCCATGCACACGATCATCCCGGCGATGCTGCGGAAGAACGGCAAGCTGCTGATGCCGTTTGGCGTGATGGGCGGGCAATACCAGTCCACCGGGCACTCACGCTTTACAACCAACGTGGTCGATTACGGGATGGACCCACAAGCGGCCATCGACGCACCGCGGTGCTTCAGCGAATACGGCGACATGAAGGTCGAGAAGGGGTACTCCGCTGCGGTGCATCAGGGGCTGGCCGATCTGGGTCACAGCGTCTCTGTGCCACCTGTCGGCATCGGTGGGGCACAGGCCATCCTGATTCACGAAAACGGTGTGCTCGAAGGCGCGTCTGACCCGCGTAAGGACGGCTGCGCGATCGGCTATTGATCAAGGGTGCCCGGCTTTTCGAAAAGCCGGGCGCGCCCCTTCGAAGAGGGGCCGCACCTCAGTAGCTGTATTCGCGGTAAATCCGGCTGATATCGCCGTTCCAGTCGCCATTGTAATGGTCGATGAATTCGTCGGCGAGCGTTTTGCCGGTCTCGACGCTTTCCTTAAGCGCGTTCAGGAAATGGGTCTCGTCAGGCACCAGACCACCCGCACCGGGGCGGGCGCGGGCCACCAGCCCGGCCTCCGAAATCTTCAAGGCTTCAAGCGCCAGATCGTGCATCTTGATCCCGTTCACTTCGGCCTGCAACCCGTCCACAGAGGCGGCCACGCGCAGTCCTTCGCGGGTCTCGGCGTCCCAGTCTTTGACCAGATCCCACGCCGCATCCAGCGACGATTGATCATAGGTCAGTCCAACCCAGAAGGCCGGCAGCGCACAAAGCCGCCGCCAAGGACCGCCATCCGCACCGCGCATCTCGATATATTTCTTCACCCGCGCTTCGGGGAAGATCGTCGTCAGGTGATCCGCCCAATCCGACAGGGTCGGCGTCTCGCCCGGCAGCGCGGGCAATTCGCCCTTGAGGAAGTCGCGGAACGACTGTCCCAGCGCATTGTGGTAGACGCCATCGCGGTAGACGAAATACATCGGAACATCGAGCGCGTATTGCACCCACGCCTCGAAGCCGAACCCGTCTTCGAAGACGAAGGGCAGCATGCCGGTGCGCGCATCGTCCAGATGCCGCCAGACCCGCCCGCGCCAGCTTTTGTGACCGTTCAGCTTGCCTTCGAAGAACGGTGATGTGGCAAACAGCGCATTCGCCACCGGCTGCAATGCCAGCGCCACGCGCATCTTCTGCACCATGTCCGCTTCGGACGAGAAGTCGAGGTTCACCTGAACCGTGCAGGTCCGCCGCATCATGGTCGTGCCAGCGGTGCCGACGGTCGACATGTAGCTGTCCATCAGCTTGTAGCGGCCCTTGGGCATCAGCGGCATGTCCTCGTGCTGCCAGATCGGCGCGGCACCGAGACCGATGAACCCGACACCGATCTTGTCAGCGATGTCCTTCACGTCGCGCAGATGGTCGTTCACCTCGTCACAGGTCTGGTGGATGGTCTCGAGCGGTGCCCCCGACAACTCCAGCTGTCCACCGGGTTCAAGCGAGATGTTCGCACCATCCTTCACCAGCCCGATCAGGTTGCCCCCCTCCACGACCGGTTGCCAGCCGTGCGCGTCGCGCAGACCCTGCAAGACGGCAAGGATCGATCGCTCACCTTCGTAGGGCAGGGGCTTCAGGCTGTCTTTGCAATAGCCGAACTTTTCGTGTTCGGTGCCAATGCGCCAGTCTTCCTTGGGCTTGCAGCCAGAGGCCAGGTATTCCGCCAACTGGTCGTGATGTTCGATGGGCCCGCCACCGGACTGTGGGATGGACATGGCGCGTCTCCGGTCTGTCTGCTCTTCAATCGGGGTCAGCCTTGGGCTGAATTTTCGGGGCTGTCAATGCAGGCGCGCAATGCGTTTCTCAAGGTCTGGCCTGCGCCACAGCACAATTGGTCCGGTGGCCTCGTGTTTCAAGGTCGATGCGACACGGCCCGGACTGAGGCCGGGAAGGCTGGCAAAGGTGTCAAACAAGACGTCGGCCCCTTCGGCGTTCACGGGAATGTGCAGTGCTGGCCCGCCTTCATGGGTGATGACCCAGTGGCGCGGATGCTCGGTCGGATCAAGGCTCAGCGACGTGATGGCATCCAGATCGACCAACCCACCATTCAGCGGCCCGAAATACCCGATGCGCCGTTCCACCACCTGCACAACGCCCGGCCCGCCGCCACCCATCCTCGCGCGCCCGCGTTGCAACCCAGCAAAGAACAGCGCCGCCCCCAAAAAGAGCGCGAGATAGCCGATCCACGTGAGCAGGCCGGGCGTGACGCCCACCATCCAATAGAGTCCAAGCAGCAGGATCGCCGCCCCCACCAGCGCTTCGCGCCAGCGCAGGATCACCGCGCGTATCTCGGGGCGGATAAAGCTCATCGCGGGCCACCCGGTGCGGCACATCCGTCGACAGAAGTGCGATTTTCGGTCGACCGAAAATCCGTCACGCCCAATCCCCCAGACTGCTTTGCCACAGGGTCAAAGCCGCCACAGCCGCCGTATCGGCCCGCAGGATGCGCGGCCCAAGGCTGATTGGGCTGGCGCAGTCCATCCCCCGCAACCGTTTGCGTTCGTCCTCGGAAAACCCGCCCTCTGGCCCGATCAAGATCGCCCATGGCCCGGGTGCATCCGGCAAACGCCCACTTTCCCCGGCCAGAGCCTCGTCGCAAAAGGCAATCCGCCGCGCAGCATCCCAACTGCCCAGCACTCGATCCAGCTTGGTCAACTCCGCCACCTCGGGCACAAACACTCCGCCACATTGCTCCGCCGCCTCGACCGCGTGGGCCTGCAGCCGGTCCTGCCGGATGCGTTCGGAATTGGTGTGGGCGGTCTGCACCGGGATCACCCGCCGCACGCCCATCTCCACCGCCTTTTCGACTATGAAGTCCGTGCGCGCCTTCTTGATCGGCGCGAACATCAGCCACACATCCGGCGGCATCACCTGCGGCTGCGACTGCTCGCGGCACACGAGGATGCCACCGCGTTTGCCTGCCTCGGCGACCTCGGCCTGCCACTCGCCATCACGGCCGTTGAACAGCGCCACAAGGTCGCCAACGTCCATCCGCATCACACCGAACAGGTAATGCGCCTGCTCCCGCGTCAGAGGAACCGGTTGTACCGCCCCAAGCGGCTGCTCTACAAAAAGCCTGACTTTCGCGCGCGTATTCGAACTCATGGAGCAACACATATGCCTGGACCGCAGATTTCACCAGACCAGAGCGGTCAGGTCGCCGATGCCGTCACGGGCAATTGGGTCGATACGCTCGCCCCTGCGTGGACGCGCCCTTATCTCCGGCTCAGCCGTGCGGACAGACCCATCGGCACATGGCTGCTGTATCTGCCCTGCGTCTGGGGCACGCTTCTTGCCATGCTCTACACCGGGGAGACGCGGCTCTTTGATGCGTGGATCATCCTTGGCTGCGGCATCGGTGCGTTCCTCATGCGCGGAGCAGGCTGCACATGGAACGACATCACCGACCGCGACTTTGACGGCTCTGTCGCCCGTACTGCATCGCGGCCGATTCCCTCCGGTCAGGTGACGGTGAAACAGGCATTGGCCTGGGCGGTGGTTCAGTCGCTTATCGCGTTCTGCATCCTGATCACCTTTCCCATTCAGGCGATCCTTCTTGGCATCATCGCGCTTGTGCCTGTGGCGATCTATCCCTTTGCAAAGCGGTTCACATGGTGGCCTCAGGTGTTCCTGGGCATCGCCTTCAACTGGGGCGCGTTGCTGGCATGGACAGCGCATACAGGACAGCTCCAATGGCCCGCCGTGTTCCTGTATGTGGCAGGCATGGCCTGGACGCTTTTCTATGACACGATCTATGCGCATCAGGACACCGAAGACGACGCGCTGATCGGGGTGAAATCCACAGCGCGGCTCTTTGGCGAAGAGACCCCGAAATACCTCGCATGTTTCCTTGTTCTGACCGTCGCCTTGATGGGCTACGCCATCATCCTTGCCGCCCCGCGCGGTGAGATCTTGGCGCTCGTGATCGCGCTGGGCGGGCCATGGGCGATGGGCTGGCACATGATGTGGCAGATGCGCCGGCTCAAGCTCGACGACATGGACCGCCTTCTGCACCTCTTCCGATCGAACCGCGATGCCGGGCTGATCCCTGTGCTGTTTTTCGCCGCTGCCCTTTTCGCGTGATTGCCATCCGGGGCGCTGCAGCGTATCGCTTTGCCAACCTCAACTGACGCGGAACGTTGATGCGCCTGTCTTCTGTCTTCACACTCTTCGGTGCCTTCGCCATTGCAGCAGTCCTTAGCGTCGGGGCGGCGTGGGTGGCGGCAGGGGCCGTTGAGGAAAGCTCGGAAAGGGCAGTGCGTACAGAACTTGACCGCGACGCGCTGACATGGGCGGATGTGGACACGGACGGGCTGTTGGTCTTCCTGATCGGGACAGCCCCCACCGAGGCCGCGCGGTTTCAGGCGCTCAGCGCCGCTGGACGTGTGGTCGACTCTGCTCGGGTCATAGACCAGATCGACATTGTCGACCGCGACGGCATCGCCCCTCCGCGCTTTTCTGTCGAACTCTTGCGCAGCGACGACGGCCTGTCGATGATCGGGCTTCTGCCCGCATCTGTTGATCGGGAACTCCTGGTCGCCGAGATCACACGCGCGGTGCCTGATGTCCCTGTATCCGACCTTCTTGAAGTCGCGGAATACCCCGTGCCCGATGGGTTGGAGGAAGCGATGGACTACGCGGTGTCGGTGCTGCGGGTGCTCGACCGCTCCAAGATTTCGGTCGAGGCAGGACGCGTGACCATCAAGGGCGCTGTCGAAAGCGAAGACGCCCGCCGCAGGGTCGAGGCCGATCTTGCCCGTCGGGCTGGCGATGACATCCGGCTTGCCCTGAACATCAGCGCACCCCGCCCGGTCATTTCCCCGTTTACGCTCCGGTTTATCAAGGATGGCGACGGCGTGCGGTTCGACGCCTGTGCGGCCCCGACCGAAGAAGATCGGGATGAGATCGTCAAGGCGGCGGCCTCGGTCGGTGTGGAGGGTAAACTCGATTGCCGTCTGGGCCTTGGAACCCCGACAAACGAATGGGGGGCCGCGACCGCAATGGGCATTCGCGCCATCGACGCCCTTGGCGGCGGCAGCATCACGTTTGCCGATGCCGACGTCACGCTTTTTGCGTTGGAAGGAACGGACCAGTCGCTGTTCGACCGCGTGGTCGGAGAGCTTGAAACCGAACTGCCGGATGTATTCGTGGTCAATGCGACCCTGCCCACACCGCCCGAAGCGGCCCCCGAAGGCATTCCCGAATTCACTGCAACGCGCAGCCCGGAAGGTGACGTGCAATTGCGCGGCCGCATCAACAGCGAAATCGCCCGCACCACAGCCGACAGCTTTGCCCGGGCCGCCTTCGGCTCGGCCACCGTGCGCACCACCGCCCGCGTCGATGATACCCTGCCCGCAAACTGGTCCAGCCGCGTTCTGGCCGGTCTCGAAGCCCTCTCGCGGCTGTCGAACGGAGCGGTGACGGTGACCCCGGATGCCCTGACGATCAGCGGCAACACAGGCAACCAGAACGCCAGTTCCGAGATCGCGGGGCTTCTGGCCGAAAAGCTTGGGGACAGCGAACATTTCGAAATCGAAATCGCCTATCAGGAAAAGCTTGACCCTCTTCTGGGCATCCCGACACCCGAACAATGCGAAGCCCAGATCGTCGAGATCATCGGCGACCGCAAAATCACGTTTGAGCCGGGTTCGGCCACGCTCGATCTCGCGACACAGGACATCATGGACGAGATCGCAGAACTTTTGCAGCTCTGTGGCGACATTCCCCTCGTGATCGCGGGCCACACCGACAGCCAGGGCCGCGAAGTGATGAACCAGCAACTCAGCCAGGACCGCGCCCAGGCCGTTGTGGATGCGCTGCGCCAGCGCCGCGTCTTGACCGCAAGCTACGAAGTCCGTGGCTATGGCGAGGAACAACCCATCGCCAGCAACGACACAGAGGAGGGCCGCGAGGCCAACCGCCGCATCGAATTCAAGTTGCGCCGGCCTGAACCCGTGAAAGACTCGGAAACAACGCTCGAAGCCATTGAAGATTCCGCGCCAACAGACGAAACATCACCAACTGACGGCGCAGAGGATACCGGCAATGGACAGAACTGAGTTTGTCATCACGACAGCGATCATTCTCTTCGTAGCATTCGGGCTCGGATGGTTTGCCAACTGGCTTGTGCATCGCTTCACCCGTGTGAGCCAGGCCGATATGGATCAGCTCGAACGCATGGCGCAGGAACTCCACGAGGCCGAGGAAACCCGCGATCAGGCGATCACCTACCTGCAGCAGCGCGAAGCGGAACTCACCAATCAGCTAGCTCAGACCGAGGCCGAACTCGCCGCCGCCATGGAGGGCCTTCGGGACGCCCGGCATGAGGCCGAAGAGATGCGGGTGTATTTTGAACGGATGAACGCGAACTAAGGCGCAGTCCGGGCCCGATTGTGCCAAGGAGGCCAGTATGACAGTGATCCGCCCGATCCTGCTGATGTTCGGCGCAGCACTTTTGGCTGGCCCATCTTGGGCCGAAGGTGACGTGCCCCCCGGCAACGTGTTTGTCTGCGATGAAGGCAGCACCAGTTCACCCAGCATCCAGGTCGTCATTCCCACACGCCCAGATGGCATCGCAACGCTCATGCTCGAAAGTGAAGCGCTTGAAATGGCGCCGTTCCCTGTGGGGTCGGGCTTTGGTTACGACATCATGCTCCCTGCTGGACATTTCCTGGTGCGTGGTAAGGGGGCCGAGGTGATGCTCTTTGTCGATGATCAGGAGCCGAAACCCTGCTTTCTGCAAGCCGGGTTCGATGGACCGGATACAGCCACGCAAAGCAAGGCCGCGTCACTCGGCGGCAATGTCCGCACCGGACCGGGCACCGAATTCGCGCGCTCTGATGGCTTGCCTTACGGAGAGCCAGTATCGATTTTGAACGCCACCGGGGTCATCTTCGACGGCTACGAGTGGTTCGAAATCGAATATTCCGAAGGGCTGCGCGGCTTTCACTGGGGCGGCATCATGTGCGCAATGTCAGGAGATGTGGCGGGGGTCTTCAGCTCTTGCCCCGCCGACATCCAATAGTCTTACCGATCCGGCAATGGGATGAACTCCGCATCATCCCCCGGCGGTAACTGGAATCGCCCGGACGCCCAATCTCCGGCACGCCACGCCTCCTTGGCCTCTTCGATGCGCTCCTGTGAAGACGCCACGAAGTTCCACCAGATATATCGCGAGCCTTCCAGCGTTTCCCCACCCAAAAGCATCACCCGCGCGCCCATCGGCCCGGCCTGCAATGACAGCTTGTCCCCCGGGCGGAACACCATCATCCGACCCGCCTCATAGGTTTCCCCTGCCACCGTCACGGACCCTTCGACGACATAAACCCCGCGATCCTCGTGATTGTCGGGCAACGGAATCGCAGCACCCGCCTCAAGCACTGCATCGGCATAGAACATCTCGGACGCGGTCTTGACCGGAGCACGTTCGCCCCACGCATCGCCAAGGATAAGCCGAACTGATTTGCCTTCGCCCTCAAGGAACGGCAACGCCCCCACCGGCGCATGCTCGAACTCTGGCGCGCGGTCCTCGTGATCCTTGGGCAAGGCGACCCATGTCTGGATCCCGAAAAAAGGCATCGGATCGGTCTGCGTTTCGTCGTCGATGCGTTCCGAATGGGTGATCCCATGCCCCGCCACCATCCAGTTTACCGCGCCGGGTTCGATCCACGCATCAGTGCCCAGACTGTCGCGGTGATGCATCCGTCCCCGATAGAGGTACGAAATCGTCGCCAACCCGATATGCGGATGTGGCCGCACGTCCAGACCTTTAGTCGGCAGGAACTCGGCCGGTCCCATCTGGTCGAAGAAAATGAACGGCCCAACCATCTGACGCCGCGGCGCAGGCAGCGCACGGCGCACTTCGAATCCACCCAGATCGCGGGCGCGCGGGATGATAAGTGTCTCGATCGCGTCCACCTGATCTCCGGTGGGGCAATGCGGGTCAAGGGCTGGGTTCCAACTCATCGTGGTGCTCCTGTCTGTCTCTCAGCCTCAAGATAGGTGATATGCAAATTTGAACAATTAGCGCAGAAAGCGCATTTTCTGCGCGTATACGCACGCATCGGAGTAATGGTTAAAAAACCCTTAAAAGGTCCGACCCGGCCCCAATGTTTCGCGCGCGAAACAATGGGGCGCACTGGCTGACCTATCTCCGGCGCTTGCGTGATCGCTGCTTGCGCAGGCTGCTGCGTCCGCGTGCATGAAACTCGGGTGGCCGTTTCGACACCCAGTCAAAGAACCCGGCAAGCTGCGGATGCGCGCGCAATGCCTCGGGCGTATTTAATTCCCGCGCCAACTCGGCCTCGGTCAGGGTTGCATGGATCTCTTGATGGCAGATGTGATGCACAAGGATCGTCGGCCCGCCTTTGCCACCCTTCAGTTTCGGAACAAGATGATGCTGGCTTTGCTTCACCCCCGGCGGAATGGGGCGCAAACACAGCGGGCAGATTGGGGGGCAGATCGGGTCAGTCTTGGTCAATGCGGCAGGGCTCCGGCCCGCGAGGCTTGTGCTGAAGCGTGGGTCAAGGCATCTAGCTGAAACATAACGGCGAAAATTCAAGGGAATCGTCATGGATTGGGATCTGTCGGCGCAACCACCGATCGTCCAGACTGCGGTCGGTTACGCGCTCCAGGGATACGAGATCGCGTTGGGGTGGCTCCTGTCCCCCGCCGCGTGGTCGCAATTCGCTTTGCTGATCCTGGGGTATTTCGCAGCTGTCGTTTTGACGCGACGCATCCGTCCGGTCCTGACACGGGTTCTCACGCCGCCAGAGGAAAGCATTTCCCTCCTGTCCCGGCTGCGGCGCAGGGTCCTCATGGCGGTTCCGCTGCTGTTGCCGGTGCTCGCCTATATGTTCGCCGCGATTGGCGAGCAGGTCACACGGAGCATCTTCGGCACTGGAACCGTGATTGCCTTCGGAAAAGGGGTCTTCCTCTTCCTCGCCGCGCGCGTCCTTGTGCGCGACATCGTCAGCGACCCGTTCCTGAAACTGCTTGGGCGCTACGTGCTTTTGCCCGTGGTCGCGCTCTACGCGGTTGGTCTGCTTGATCTGCTGACCGAGCGCTTGGACAACACGATTGTTTCGCTGGGAAACATATCGTTCTCGGTCATGGCTCTGCTGCGCGGTGTGATCGCGGGCGCGCTGCTGTTTTGGCTCGGGCGCTGGTCGAACGACCAATCCGCTGCGTACATCAATAAACAGCAAGAGATGCGTCCCGCCACGCGGCAGCTTGCGGCCAAGGCGGCAGAGCTTCTGATCTTCGGCCTCGCGTTTATCCTGCTGATGAACATCATGGGTGTGCCGCTCACCTCGCTCGCCGTGCTGGGCGGTGCGATTGGTGTGGGTCTCGGCTTCGGTCTCCAGAAAATCGCGTCGAACTATATCTCCGGTGTGATCCTGCTGCTCGAAGGGCAGGCGACCGTTGGGGATTATGTCGAATTGGACAACGGTGAAGCAGGCACCATCGTCAAAACCACCGCCCGTGCGATGATCCTCGAAACCTTTGACGGGCGCTGGATCGTGGTTCCGAACGAGGATTTCATCACCACCCGCGTGATCAACTATTCCGATCAGGGCAGCGCCAACCGGCTCGATGTAGCGTTCTCGGTTAGTTATGACACCGACATCAATCTTGTGCCTGACATCATTGTTGAAGCGGTTTCAAAGCATCCCGGTGTTCTGACAGTGCCGGAGCCGCCGGATGTAGAGCTTCGCGGCTTCGGTGACAGCGGCATCGACTTTGGTGTAGAGTTCTGGGTGAACGGTATTGACGACGGTAAGAACAAATATGCGTCTGACGTGCTGTTTCTGATCTGGAACGCGCTCAAGGAGCACAATATCGAAATCCCGTATCCCCACCGCGTTGTCGAACTGCGCAACGCGCCCCCGAAAGAGTGACGGACGCGCTCGTCATCGGCGGTGGGCCTGCGGGCCTGATGGCGGCCGAGGCGCTGTTGCAGGCGGGTCGGACGGTGACGCTGGTCGAGGCCAAACCGTCGATTGGCCGCAAGTTCCTGATGGCTGGGAAGTCGGGATTGAACCTGACCAAGATGCAGGCGTTCGGGCCGTTCCTGGCCTCCTACGGCGCGGGTTTGCATCCAACCATGCGGGCCTCTCTCAAGGCGTTTGGACCGGACGAGGTGAAGGCTTGGACCGAGGGTCTGGGTCAGACCACGTTCACCGGATCGACCGGACGGCTGTTTCCCGATGCGATGAAAGCATCACCGCTGCTGCGGGCATGGCTGGCGCGACTGGTTGGGTTGGGGCTTGAACGGCACACCCGCTGGCGCTGGGTCGATTGGGAACGGAACATGCACCATTTCGAAACGCCCGAAGGCAGCCGCGTTTTGACCCCGCGCGTGACCGTCTTTGCGCTTGGTGGCGCAAGCTGGGCGCGGCTGGGGTCGGACGGGCAATGGGCAGAGCGTTTCGCAGCGGACGGGATCAAGGTTTCGCCGTTCCAGCCATCGAATGTTGGGCTGGTGGTGAACTGGTCCGACCATATGACCCGCCATTTCGGCGCACCGTTGAAGGGCATCGCCCTGCACGCCGGCGTTCAGGTGTCACGCGGCGAGGTCGTGATTTCCAAACGCGGTTTGGAGGGGGGCGGGGTCTATCCGCTCGCTCCTTGGCTGCGCCAAGGGGCTGATCTGAGATTGGACCTGTTGCCGGACCTCAGCCTTGAGGCGGTGGCTGACCGTCTGGCAAGACCCAAAGGCAAAGCCAGCCTGTCGAACCATTTACGTCGGGTGCTGAAACTGTCCCCCGCGGCGCAGGCCATTCTGCGGGAGTTCGTGCATCCCTTGCCGGATGATCCAACCGCCTTGGCGCAGGTGATCAAGGCTGTTCCCATCCGGCATGCCGGTTTGCGCCCGATGGACGAAGCGATCTCGACCGCCGGGGGTGTGTCCTTCGACGCGCTGGACGACACGCTTATGCTCAAGGACCGACCCGGCACATTCTGCGCGGGCGAGATGCTCGACTGGGATGCGCCGACGGGGGGCTATCTGCTGACCGCCTGTTTTGCCACCGGGCTTTGGGCAGGGCGTCACGCGGCGGAATACGACAGGCCGTGACGTGACGTTGGGGCGTGACACGTCAACTTGACCCGTGTCAGGTGAAGCCAACGGAGGAGTTCTGCCATGTCACATTATCCGCATATATTGGCCCCGCTCGATCTTGGGTTCACCACGCTGAAGAACCGCGTGCTGATGGGGTCGATGCACACCAATCTGGAAGAGACCGGCGACTGGAACCGCGTGGCCGAGTTTTACGCCACCCGCGCACGGGGTGGTGTCGCGCTGATGGTCACGGGCGGCATGGCACCGAACCGCGAAGGCGGGGTGTTTCCCGGCGCGTCCGGGCTGTTCACCGATCAGGACATCGCCAACCACCGGATCGTGACCGACCGGGTGCATGAGGCCGACGGCAAGATCGCGATGCAGATCCTGCATGCGGGGCGCTATGCTTATGGCAAGGAATGTGTGGCACCCTCTGCGGTGAAATCCCCGATCTCTCCTTTCCCGCCGATCGAGTTGGACGAGGATGGTATCGAGAAGCAGATCAGCGACATCGTGACCGCTGCGAAACGGTCGCAGGAAGCCGGGTATGACGGGGTCGAGGTGATGGGGTCGGAGGGATATTTCCTCAATCAGTTTCTGGTGACCCACACCAACAAACGTACGGACAGGTGGGGTGGATCGTACGAGAACCGGATGCGTCTGCCGGTCGAAGTGGTGCGCCGGGTGCGCGAGTCGGTTGGACCGGAATTCATCGTGATATACCGGTTGTCGATGATTGACCTCGTGCCGAACGGGTCGACGCATGAAGAGGTCGTCCAGCTTGCGCAGGCGATTGAGGCGGCTGGAGCCACGATCATCAACACCGGCATCGGCTGGCACGAGGCGCGGATTCCGACGATTGCCACCAGCGTGCCGCGGGCTGCGTTTGCCTGGGTCACGAAGAAGCTGATGGGCAAGGTGGGGATTCCGGTGATCACGTCGAACCGGATCAACACACCCGAGGTTGCGGAAGAGGTGCTGGCGACGGGCTGCGCCGACATGGTCAGCATGGCGCGGCCTTTCCTCGCCGATCCGGATTTCGTTGCGAAAGCGGCGGCGGGCAAGGCGGCGCAGATCGCGCCGTGCATCGCGTGCAATCAGGCTTGTCTCGACCATACGTTCCAGATGAAGATCTCGTCTTGCCTTGTGAATCCGAAGGCGTGTTTCGAGACCGAGTTGAAAGTTGAACCAACCGTTAATGCAAAGCGCGTTGCTGTGGTGGGTGCGGGGCCTGCGGGCCTGTCGGCTGCGATCACGGCGGCGGAGCGCGGGCATCAGGTGACGCTGTTCGACAAGGCTGACGAGATTGGTGGTCAGCTCAACATGGCCAAGCAGGTGCCGGGCAAGGAAGAGTTCTGGGGGCTGGTCGATTGGTTCCGCACGATGGTGGCGGAAACGGGCGTCACGGTGTCCTTGGGCAAAGAGGTGAGCGCGGACGATCTGACCGGCTTTGACGAGGTGATCATCGCAACGGGCGTTCTGCCGCGCGATCCGCAGATCCCCGGTCAGGACGGGCCGAACGTGCTGGGCTATGTGGATGTGTTGCGCGGCAAGGCGGCTGTTGGAGAGCGTGTGGCTGTCGTGGGTGCCGGGGGCATCGGGTTCGATGTGTCCGAGTACCTTGTGCATGAAGGCGAAAGCCCGACCGAGAACCTGCCGGAATGGATGAAGGAATGGGGTGTCACCGACCCTGCCGACCAGAGATCTGGTCTTGCACCAGAGGGACCGCAACCCAGTGCGCCCGCGCGGCAGGTGACGCTGCTGCAGCGCAAGGCGGAGAAGCCGGGCAAGCGGTTGGGCAAGACCACAGGTTGGATTCATCGCGCGAGCCTTATGATGAAAGATGTGCAGATGAAGGCGGGTGTGAATTACGAACGCATCGACGCCGAAGGTCTGCACATCTCCTACGGCGAGGCACGGGAACGGCCTGAGGTTATTGCCTGCGATACGGTTGTTCTATGCGCCGGGCAAGTCTCGGAGCGGTCTCTGGCCGATGCGCTTGAGGCCAAGGGCGTGTCCTGTCACGTGATCGGTGGGGCTGATGTGGCCGCAGAACTGGACGCCAAGCGGGCGATTGATCAGGGCACGCGCTTGGCGGCGGCATTGTAAGGAACGGTTGGTCGCCTGATGCGTTGAGTGAACAGACGGCGGGGCATGAGGCCCCGCTTGGACATTCAAATCATCAGGAGGCTTATCATGCCTGCAATCAATGACGCAAAAATCCTACTTGTTTCGACCCACGGCTTTGAACAATCCGAACTGGAATTCCCGCGCGATCAGCTGCGTGCCAAGGGGGCCACGCTGCATGTGGCGACGCCCGATGGCAACGCCATCAAGGGTTGGGAAGGCAGCGACTGGGGTCGTGAGGCGGAAGCCGATGCCAAGATCTCGGACGTTTCCGCAGACGATTACGACGCGCTGGTCATTCCCGGCGGTCAGATCAACCCGGACCTTCTGCGCGTCGACGAGGACGTGCTGAAGCTGGTGCGTGCCTTCCATGATCAGGGCAAGACGATTGCCGCTGTCTGCCACGCGCCGTGGGTGCTGGTCGAGGCCGGTATTCTGAAAGGGCGCGACGCGACATCGTACCATTCGATCAAGACCGACGTGATCAATGCCGGTGCGACGTGGAAAGACGAAGCGGTCGTTGTGGATCAGGGCATTATCACGAGCCGTCAGCCGGACGACCTCAAGGCATTCGTGTCGAAGATCGTGGAAGAGATCGAAGAGGGCAAACACCAGCGCAAAGCCGCGTAAGGCGTGTTGCCATGGACGAAACGGAAAGCCGGGCCTTGCGCCCGGCTTTTTGTTATTCGGTGACCGTGATGGTGATCACGTCGCTGACCACAGGCGGATTGTGGGGAACGTGGAAGTGGTCGCCCAGCACCAGCTGCAGGGTGTGTTCGCTCGGCGCCAGTTCGTAGATGGCCTGTGTCTGACCGCCGCCGTAGTGGATGTGGTTGTCGTCAGCGGGAATGCCGTTGGCAATCAATTCGGCATCGTCTGCGCCCTCGCCAAAGGCCGCGCGGTTCAGGAACATGTGGTGGTGCCCCGTTCCTTCCTTTTCGACGCCGGCCGGGGCCACGCCCATGCCACTCAGGCCGAAGACCACCGTGACAGGTGATTGCACGGTTGCGCCATCTTCCAGATTGACGATGTAGACCGATGCACCCGGTGTTGAGGGTGTGTCGCCGGCAAAGGCGAAAGACGTGCACGCCAAGGCGATGGCCGTGGCTAACGTAATGTGTTTCATGAAATTCCTCCGGAACGGGAGCAATTGGTTGCCCCAGAGGCAATCTAGCGCAGCGATGGCGATTGGCACAATCGCGCTTGCGCTGCGTCGCGTTGAAAAGCCGTTTCCGTCTGCACGACATTGCGCAACAAAACCCTGATATTGTCTGCAGTGCGCCCAAGTCGCGCCCGATTTGACGATCATACCATGTTCAACGAAACACGAGGAATACGTATGGACCGTCTTACCGAAATGGAGGCCTTTGCCACAGTTGTGGATCAGGGCGGCTTCACCGACGCGGCCAAGAAGATGGGGATTTCGAAATCCGCTGTCTCAAAGCATGTCTCCTCTCTGGAGGCGCGGCTTGGTGCGCGATTGCTGAACCGGACGACACGCCGTGTAAGCCCGACCGAGATCGGTCTGGCTTATTATGACCGCGCGCGTCGGGTGCTGAACGACGCAGGTGAAGCGGATGCGCTGGTGACATCGATGCAATCCGCGCCGTCTGGGCTGTTGCGGATCAGCGTGGCAACCGATTTCGGTGTAAACCACCTGTCGCCGGTGCTGGGCGAGTTCCTGTCGGACTTCCCGGACATCACTGTGAACATGGTTCTGAACAACCGGTATGTCGAGCTTATCTCTGAAGGCTTTGACATGGCAGTGCGCATCGGGGAACTGGAAGACAGCACCCTGCGCGCACGCAAGCTGACCGAGACCACCAAGCGGATGATCGCGGCACCGTCCTATTTCGAGAAATATGGCCGCCCGCGCCGGATCGACGATCTGAACGAGCACAAGCTCTTGCACTACTCGAACCAGTCGAGCGGCAATGTGTGGAAAGTGACCGCGCCGTCGGGCGAAAAGCGTCAGATTCGCACCGCTGGCTGGCTTTCGGTCAATGATGGGCAATCGCTGCTCAACGCCTGTGTCGCCGGCCTTGGCATCGCCTACTTGCCGTCCTTCCTTTACGCCGATGCGATGGAAAAAGGACTGGTCGAAGATGCGATGCCGGATCTGCCCATCGACACGCAGGGCATTTACGCGGTCTATCCTCCGGGCCGGTTCACCCAACCCAAAGTCCGCGCCTTTATCGACTTTCTGGTTCACCAGTTTGCCGACAAGGGTCCGAAGGACTGGTAATCAATCCTCCCTCGTCTGTTCGCAGACCACCTTGACGCCCCGGATGCCATAGCCGGGGCGTTTTTTCGTGTCGGTTTCCGGGTTGCGACCGGGGCCTTGCGCGGGCAGTGTCTGGCGACCTCAACCCCTGCGCCGGAGATGCCGCTCATGCCGTTCACCCTTGCCACCTGGAACATCAATTCGGTCCGTCTGCGTGAAGGGCTGGTGGCCAAGCTGATGGCTGAGGAAGGGCCGGATGTTCTCTGCCTGCAGGAGTGCAAGAGCCCCGTTGAGAAGATCCCGCTGGAGCAGTTCCGGGCGCTGGGCTATGGCCACATGATCGCGCGGGGCCAGAAGGGGTATAACGGCGTTGCCATCCTGTCGAAGCTTCCGATTGAAGATCTGGGCGACAAGGATTTTGCCAGCTTGGGCCACGCGCGCCATGTGGCGGGACGGTTGGAAAACGGGGTGACGATCCACAACGTCTACGTGCCTGCAGGCGGTGATGTGCCGGACCGCGAGGTGAACGAGAAGTTTGGGCAGAAGCTCGATTATCTGACCGAGATGCGGGACTGGTTTCATGCGGAAAAGCCCGAGAAGGCCATCCTGGTTGGTGATCTGAACATCGCGCCGCGCGAGGATGATGTGTGGTCACACAAGCAACTGCTCAAGGTGGTGAGCCACACGCCCATCGAGGTCGAGCATTTCGGGGAAACGCAGGATGCAGGTGGCTGGGTTGACGTGACCCGTCAGGATATTCCCGAGGGGCTGCTATATTCCTGGTGGAGCTACCGGGCCAAGGATTGGGATGCCGCGGACAAGGGGCGGCGGTTGGACCACGTCTGGGCGACACCGGACATTTCGAACGCGGCGCATTCCAGCCGTATCCTGCGGGACGCCCGTGGGTGGGAGCAACCCAGCGACCATGCGCCGGTGTTTGCGACGTTCGACCTGTGATTGCTCGATCGCTTGAGAATTTTTCTCTTTGTTTGATTCCATAGCGTGAAAATCTCCCAAGGATTATGCGTCGAGGCATGATTTTTGGGAAAACCGCTCGTTGTTGATCTGGCATGATACCAACAGGCATCAAGGCAAGGAGCATCCCATGGCAGTTCAAGACACCGACACAGTGGCGCGACCTGGCTTCCTGCGCGGCTTTATCGACCATCCGGCCAGCGTGAACGAAACCTACCTGCAGCATGCGGGCTTTGCGTTCGGCTTTGCCGGGCGGCTGTTCCTTGCGTCCATGGCGGCGCTGATCCATGCGATCATTCCACCGTTGTTCGAAACAACGGCAAGTCGGATGATCCGTCAGATGCACGCGCGGATCGAAGCGCGGCACAGCAAAGCCGGGCACTGAACATGTGTCGGTTGGCGGCGTATCTGGGACCTGCTGTTCCCATAGCGCATGTTGTCGTCGACCCGGCGCATTCGTTGCTTGAACAAAGCCAGCATGCAAACGAAGCGAAGCTGGCCGTACAGGGCGACGGGTTCGGCTTTGCGTGGTATGCCGAAGGCGAAGGTCCGGGGCTGTATCGGGATGTGCTGCCGGCGTGGTCCGACGGAAATCTTCTCAGCCTGTGCAAGATGATCCGGTCTTCGCTGTTCCTCGCCCATGTCCGCGCGTCGACGACGGGTGAAACCACGCGGCTCAATTGCCATCCCTTTGCGCATCGGCGCTGGTCGTTCATGCACAATGGTCAGGTGCCGGATATCGACCGCATCCGTCGTGCGCTTGAGGCGTTGCTGCCGGACGATCTGTATCTTGCACGGCGGGGCACGACGGATTCGGAATTGATTTTTCTTCTGCTGATGGCGCATGGGCTTGAGGACAATCCCGCCGAGGCAGTGCGCGCCGTTGTAGCGCTTTTGCAGGAGCATAGCTGTTACGGGCAAGGCTGCGACGAAGCGGTGCGTCTCACCTGCGTCATGTCCGATGGCGAGTCGATCTACGCTTTCCGACATTCCAGCGATGCCCGAGCGCCGAGCCTGTATGCTGCGAAAACCAGCGAAGGTGGATGGATCCTGGCGTCAGAGCCATTGGATTCCAAGACGCTGAGTTGGGCCTCGATTGAACCCGATGTTTTGGTGACGCTGTCCTGCGGGGACATGTCCCGCATCAATCTGTTTTCCCGCGAACGACAGGTTGCCTAGTCAGAGTGGGCCCGCATGTTGAAAGACCGCGTGCGGGTCGCTGTGCATTTCCCATGATTCCCTGATCGGCACGGTCGCAACCCGGCTTTTTTGGTGCTACGCTTTGCGTGGTGGAAAAGGCGTTTGGCGCAACGTGTGCGGTTTATTTGGTTTAGCATTAAATTAGTTTGCCATGCGTCTGCTGCATGGATGTTATGCCTCTGGGGCACTGCCCCCAGGGAACCGGCCATGCTAGGAGCGCGTTAGATGGTTGAGCGATGTTGCGCGCAAGCAATTTGTTCAATGATAAACTAGTGGCCGCTGCGGCCAGACCAAGGGAAGAGGGATTATGAAAGACAGCCCGAATGATATTGACCCGGTCGAATCTCAGGAATGGCAAGACGCGATAGAAGACGTGATCCTTCGGGATGGCGCGGATCGCGCGCATTTCCTGCTCGACAAGGCCGTGCAACAGGCGCGCGCCGCTGGTGCCAAGCTGCCGTTCTCGGCGACCACGCCGTATCAGAACACCATTGCACCTGACGACGAAGTCGACATCCCCGGCGACATCGAGATGGAATGGCGCATCCGGACGATCAATCGGTGGAACGCGATGGCCACCGTTGTGAAACGGAACAAGGAAAGCAGCGAATACGGTGGGCATATTGCATCCTTCGCGTCTTCGGCTGCGCTCTACGATATCGGTCTGAACCACTTCTGGCGGTCGAAATCTGCCATTCACGGCGGTGATCTGGTGTTCTTCCAAGGGCACGTCATTCCCGGCATTTACGCGCGATCCTTCATGGAGGGGCGCATCAGCGCCGAAGAGCTTGAGAATTTCCGCTCTGAAGTGTCTGGCGGGGGACTGAGTTCGTATCCGCACCCGTGGCTGATGCCGGACTATTGGCAGTTCCCGACCGTTTCGATGGGTCTGGGGCCGCTCATGGCGATCTATCAGGCGCGGTTCATGAAATACATGCACAACCGCGGGCTTATCGACATGGGCGACCGCAAGGTGTGGTGCTTCCTTGGCGATGGCGAGATGGACGAGCCGGAAAGCCGGGGCGCGATTGATCTGGCGCATCGCGAAGGTCTCGATAACCTGATCTTCGTTGTGAATTGCAACCTGCAGCGTCTGGATGGCCCGGTGCGCGGCAATGGCAAGATCGTGCAGGAGCTTGAGGGCGACTTCCGGGGTGCCGGTTGGGACGTGATCAAGCTGCTCTGGGGTCGTGGCTGGGATGAGCTGCTTGAGCGGGACACGTCGGGCAAGCTGCGCCAGTTGATGGATGAAACCGTTGACGGTGACTACCAGACGTTCAAATCGAAGGATGGCGCGTATATCCGCGAGCATTTCTTCGGAAAGTATCCCGAGACGGCCGCTTTGGTCGAGGACTGGACCGACGATCAGATCTGGGCGCTGCGCCGTGGTGGGCATGATCCGAAGAAGGTCTACAACGCGTTCCTGCGGGCAACCAAGGCCAAGGGCACGCCGACCTGTCTGCTGGTCAAGACCGTCAAAGGCTATGGCATGGGTACCGCTGGCGAAGGCCAGAACACCACGCACCAGCAGAAGAAGATGCAGTTCGACCAGCTCAAGGCGATGCGGGATCGGTTCAAGATTCCGGTCACCGACGAAGAGCTGGAAAAGGACGTGCCATTTGTCAGCCTGAACAACGCGCAGAAAGCCTATCTGGCGGATCGCCGGAAGGAGCTGGGCGGGTCGTTCCCGGTGCGCCATTGGAGGGACGCGCCGAAGCTGGAAATCCCGGCATTGGATCAGTTCAAGGGTCAGCTTGAGTCCACCGGGGATCGCGAGATTTCCACCACGATGGCGTTCGTGCGTATCCTGACGACGCTGCTCCGGGACAAGAAGATCGGCAAGAATATCGTGCCGATTGTACCGGATGAAAGCCGCACCTTCGGGATGGAAGGTCTGTTCCGGTCTGCGGGCATCTACAACCCGCTGGGGCAGAATTACACTCCGCAGGATAAAGATCAGATGATGTTCTACAAAGAGAGCCTGGATGGACAGGTTCTTCAGGAAGGCATCAACGAAGCGGGCGCAATGGCGGACTGGATTGCGGCGGCAACGTCGTATTCCAACCATGGCGTGCCGATGATCCCGTTCTTCATCTACTACTCCATGTTCGGTTTCCAGCGGATCGGCGATCTGGCCTGGGCCGCAGGGGACAGCCGTGCGCGGGGGTTCATGCTTGGCGGGACTGCCGGGCGGACCACGCTGAACGGCGAAGGGTTGCAGCACGAGGACGGGCATTCGCACATTCTTGCGGGCACCATTCCGAACTGCATCAGCTATGACCCGACCTTCAGCTATGAAGTTGCCGTCATCGTGCAGCATGGGTTGCAGCGGATGTTCGTCGATCAGGAAGATGTCTATTTCTACCTGACGCTGATGAACGAGAACTACAGCCACCCCGAAATGCCGATGGGCGCTGAAGAGGGCATCATCAAAGGACTCTACCGGCTGCACAAGACAGCGAAGCCGGGCAAGAAGCATGTGAACCTGTTAGGGTCGGGTACGATCCTTGTTCAGGCGCTCAAGGCGGCCGAGATGCTGAAGGAAGACTTCGGTGTCACATCGGACATCTGGTCGGCCACGTCGCTGAACGAGTTGGCGCGGGATGGTCAGGATTGTGCGCGTCACAACCGTCTGAACCCGCTGGCCGAGCCAAAGGTGCCGTACGTCACGCAGCAGCTTGAAGGTGCGAAAGGCCCAGTGATTGCCGCGACCGACTACATGAAAAACTACGCCGAACAAATCCGCGCCTTTGTGCCGGGTCGGTTTACGGTTCTGGGCACCGATGGCTATGGCCGGTCGGACAGCCGCGTGAACCTGCGCCGGTTCTTTGAAGTGGACGCCAACCACATCGCCGCCGCTGCGATGGTCGATCTCTACCGCGAGGGTGCGGTGACCGAGAAAGACCTGCAACTGGCTTTGAAGAAATACGACATCGACGGCGCAAAGCCGAACCCGCGTCTGGTTTGAGCGGGAGGAGAACAAGATCATGACCGTAGAAGTTAAAGTACCCGACATTGGCGATTTCACCAATGTGCCTGTCGTCACCGTTCTGGTGAGCGTGGGTGACACGATTGCTGTGGAAGACCCGATTGTTGAACTTGAGTCCGACAAGGCGACAATGGAGGTGCCATCCTCTGCCGCCGGTGTGGTGAAAGAGATCAAGGTGTCTGAAGGCGACAAGGTGTCAGAAGGATCGTTGATCCTGATCCTTGAGGCTGATGGCGCGGCTGATGCGCCAAAGGATGCGCCCAAGGAAGAGCCGAAAGCCGAAGCGCCGAAGGCGGCGGCACCGGCTGCTGCGCCTGCACCGGCACCTGCCAAAACCGATGCCGGATTCGGCAAGATACACGCATCGCCTTCGGTGCGGGCCTTTGCCCGGACTGTGGATGTCGATCTGGCCACGGTGAACGGAACTGGCCGAAAGGGGCGCATCCTGCGGGAAGACGTGATGAAGGCGCTGAAAGCCACAGCGGCCCCGGCTGCTGCGGGTGGCGCTGTGTCTGGTGGGATGGGTATCCCGCCGATCCCGGCTGTGGATTTCTCGAAGTTCGGGCCGATCGAAGAGATCGAGATGCCCCGGATCAAGAAGATCTCTGGCCCGGCGCTGCACCGGTCCTGGCTCAACATTCCCCATGTCACGCATAATGACGAGGCGGACATCACGGATCTCGACCAATACCGCAAGGAAATGGACACGATGGCCAAGGACAATGGCTATCGCGTGACCCTCCTGTCCTTTGTCATCAAGGCGTCGGTGTCGGCTCTGAAGGAGCATTGGGAGTTCAACTCGTCTATCCATCCCGATGGCGACAAGCTGATCAAAAAGGATTTCTACAACATCGGCTTTGCGGCAGACACACCGAACGGTCTGATGGTCCCGGTGATCAAGGACGCGGACCGGAAAGGTCTGGTCGAGATTTCCAAGGAGCTGATGGAGCTGTCCAAGGCAGCGCGGGAAGGCAACCTGAAGTCCAAGGACATGCAGGGCGCGACCTTTACCATCTCGTCGCTGGGCGGCATCGGGGGCACCAGCTTTACCCCCATCGTGAACGCGCCTGAAGTGGCGATCCTGGGACTGACCCGATCCAAGATGGCCCCGGTCTGGAACGGCTCAGAATTCGTGCCCCGCCTGATGCAGCCGCTGTCGCTGTCGTATGACCACCGTGCCGTCGATGGGGCCTTGGCCGCGCGTTTCTGCGTGACACTCAAGACCCTGCTTGGCGATATGCGCAAGTTGATGTGGTAAGGGGGACGATCTGATGGAAGTTAAAGTACCCGATATCGGGGATTTCAAAGACGTACCCGTTGTGACTGTTCTGGTCAGCGTGGGCGATACCGTGTCCGCAGAAGACCCGCTGATCGAACTGGAATCCGACAAGGCCACGATGGAAGTGCCATCGCCTGCCGCCGGCAAGATCACCGAGATCAAGGTGGTCGAAGGTGACAAGGTCTCTGAAGGCACCGTGATCATGGTTCTGGAAAGCGCGGACGCCAAAGCGGACGAGGCTCCGAAGGCAGAAAAAACAGCGCCCGAAGCGCCGAAATCTGTCGCGGCCACCGGCACAGCGTCCGGCAAGGGCGATGTGCACGCGGAAGTGGTGGTTCTAGGTTCCGGCCCCGGTGGCTACACGGCAGCGTTCCGGGCGGCGGATCTGGGCAAGAAGGTTGTCCTGATCGAGAAGTACCCGTCGCTAGGTGGCGTGTGTCTGAACGTGGGCTGTATCCCGTCCAAGGCGCTGCTGCATGTTGCCAAGGTGATCACCGAGGCCGAGGAAATGTCCTCGCACGGGATCAGCTTTGGCAAGCCGAAGATCGACCTTGATGAACTGCGCGACTTCAAGAACAGCGTTGTCGGTCAGTTGACCGGCGGTCTGAGCGGTCTTGCCAAAGGTCGCAAGGTTCAGGTCGTTCAAGGCTATGGCACTTTTACCGGGCCGAACATGATCGAAGTGATCGGTGACAGCGGCAAGACCAATGTCAGCTTTGACCAGTGCATCATCGCGGCTGGCTCTGAGCCTGTGAACCTGCCGTTCATTCCGCATGACGACGAACGGGTGATCGACTCGACCGGCGCGCTGGAGCTGCGGGATATCCCGAAGAGGATGCTGATCCTTGGTGGTGGCATCATCGGTCTGGAAATGGCCTGTGTGTATGACGCGCTGGGGGCCAAGATCTCGGTTGTGGAGTTCATGGACCAACTGATGCCGGGCGCTGACAAGGACATCGTCAAACCGCTGCACAAGCGGATTGAGGGACGGTACGAGAACATCTGGCTCAAGACCAAGGTGACGGCGGTTGAGGCGCAGAAGAAGGGTCTCAAGGTCACGTTCGAGAACAACAAGGGCGAGACCTTTGAAGATACGTTCGACAAGGTGCTGGTTGCTGTTGGCCGCAAGCCGAATGGCAAGCTGATTGATGCCGAAAACGCAGGTGTGGCTGTGGATGATCGCGGCTTTATCGCCGTGGACAAGCAGCAGCGCACTGGCGTGCCGCATATCTTTGCTATTGGTGATGTGGTCGGCCAGCCGATGCTTGCGCACAAGGCGGTGCATGAGGGCAAGGTCGCGGCCGAGGTTTGTGCCGGGCACAAGCGGTTCTTCGATGCG
>NZ_JAEPMO010000252.1 GCF_017643905.1 Marivita sp. | reverse complement strand
TTCTTCTGACAATGTGGCGGTCCTGACGACACGGGCGCAGGCGGGCGAGGACCCTCTGGGGCTTGGGGTGCCTTTGGAAAAACCGCTGTCCGCCGGGCACAAGATTGCCCGTCAGTCTATCCCGGCAGGTGCGCCGATCCTCAAGTTCGGCCAGTTCATCGGTAAGGCGACCGCCGACATCGCCGCCGGTGACCATGTGCATACGTCCAACTGCATTTTCGAAAACCCCGAGCAAGCCTATGTCATCGGGGCCGATCTGGCGGCGGCACAGGTGGCAATTCCTCAGAGCGAGCCTCTGACGTTCCAAGGCTATTTGCGCCCTGACGGACAGGTGGGCACGCGCAACTACATCGCGCTTCTCGCGACGGTGAACTGTTCCGCCACGGTGATCCGCCGCGCCGCGACCGAGATCGAGGCGAGTGGTGTGCTCGACGCCTATCCCGATATCGACGGCATTGTCGCGCTGGCGCATGGCACGGGCTGCGGCATGGCAGGCAGCGGACCGGGATTCGAGATTCTTGACCGCGTGCTCTAGGGCCATGCCACCCATCCGAATGTGGGTGCTGCGGTGTTTGTGGGCTTGGGCTGCGAAGTGATGCAGATCGCGGATGCAATCGCATTTCGGGGCCGAGAGCATGGCGCATTTCCACGGGCTGACCATTCAGGATACCGGCGGCACGCGCGCCACGATTGATGCGATCAAGGATCGTGTGGTTGGGCTGCTGCCTGAAGTGGACCGCATATCGCGCAGCCCGCAGCCGATGTCGGCGCTTCGGGTGGCGTTGCAATGCGGTGGGTCGGACGGGTTTTCCGGAATCACCGCAAACCCGGCGCTTGGGGTGGCGAGTGACTTGCTGGTTGGGCAGGGTGGCACTGCGATCCTGTCGGAAACGCCCGAGATTTATGGCGCCGAGCAACTGCTGCTGCGCCGCGCCGCGTCCGATGCGGTGGCGCAAAAGCTGATCGGTCAGATCAAATGGTGGGAGAAGTATACTGCGCTGAATGGCGGATCGCTCGACAACAACCCGAGTCCCGGCAACAAGCAGGGCGGGATCACGACCATCCTAGAAAAATCGCTGGGTGCGGCAGCTAAGGGCGGGTCCACCCCTTTGACCGCAGTTTACGACTATGCCGAACACGTCGATGTACCGGGCCTCGTGTTCATGGATACACCCGGCTATGACCCGGTGTCGGTCACCGGCCAGATCGCAGGTGGCGCGCAGATCGTGGTCTTTACCACTGGGCGCGGATCGGCCTTTGGGTCGAAGCCCGCACCGACAATCAAGCTGGCCACATCGGACCGGCTTTTCGCACAGATGCCCGACGATATGGACCTCAACACCGGCGATATCCTGTCCCAAGGTGTGACCATCGCCGAAAAGGGGCACGAGATTTTCGACCTAATCCGCGCCACGGCGTCGGGTCAGGCCACGAAATCCGAAACCCTTGGCCTTGGCGATCACGAATTTGTCCCGTGGCAAATCGGGGCGGTGATGTAGGCCAGCGCGCCGCTGGGCCGACCATACCGCGCGAGCGGCTTGTCTCGGCCTTCAAATGGACGCATCTTCGCGCCATGACGCGTTCTGCAGACATAAAACACCGTGGCAGCGCACGGCATTGGGCGCTTGGCCTGATCCTGGGCGGGCTGGCTGTGCTTTTTGCGACGCTTGTTCTGTTGTTGCCTGCGCTGGAACGCATCTATCTAGGCCAATTGGGCAAGCGCGAGGCATCGACCCTGACGCTTGCGGTCGAGGGACTGACCGGATCCCTGCGCCGTTTCGAGGCATTGCCCGGTCTGATCGCAGAGCGCCCTGATCTTGCGCGCGCGTTGCGCGATCCTTCCGACACCGACTTGATTGATCGGGTGAACGACGAACTTCACCTGACTGCAGAAGAGGTGGGTCTGTCCGACATTTTCCTGATCGACCCGACCGGTCTGACCATTGCCGCCAGCAACCACTGGAAAGAGCTGTCCTTCGTCGGTCAGAACTTTGCCTACCGTCCCTATTTCACAGGGGCGCTTTCAGGTGAGCGGGGGCGGTTCTTTGCTCTTGGAACCACGTCAGGCGAGCGTGGCTATTTCTTTGCCGAAGCAGTGCGCGACGGGTCCGAAATCATTGGCGTGCTGGCTGTGAAATTTACCGTTGATGCGTTCGAGGATGCATGGCGCGACGGGTCAAACGAGATTGTTGTGCTGGACGATGCCGGGGTGATCTTCATGGCCAGCCGTCCGGAATGGCATTTTCGGTCGCTGGGCCCGCTTGGCGACGAAGCACGGGCGACCATCGAAGACACCAAGAAATACCCGATGGATCGGCTTGTGCCATTGCAGACCGAGCAAGGGCCGTTCGACGACACGTTCCGTCAGGTCACCATTACCAATGACACGGGTCCGGTCGAGCGGTTCATCGTGCAAAGCCAGATGATCCCGGAAGCTGGGTGGGAGGTGTCGCTTCTCACACCAAGCGAGCAGGCGTGGACCCGCGCCATCGGGACAGCTGCGGTCTCTGCGTTGCTGCTCCTGCTGGTCGGACTGATCGCCACTGTGGTGATCCAGCGCCGCATCCAGATGCAGGAACGCATCGCGGCTGCGCTGTCGATGCAGGAGGAACTTGAACACCGGGTGACACAGCGCACGGCGGAACTCGAAGAAGCCAACCGCCTGATCACGCAAGAGGTGGAGGAACGGCGCGCTGCTGAGACGCTGCTCCGGCAGACACAGACAGAGCTGGTGCAGGCCGGTAAGCTGGCCGCGCTGGGCCAGATGGCCGCCGCGCTCAGTCACGAATTCAACCAGCCGCTTGCGGCAGTGAAATCCTTTGCCCGGAACGCTGGGGCTTATCTGGATCGGGGTGAACCCGACAAGGTGCGCCAGAACGTCGGCTTGATCGACGATATGGTCGACCGCTTGGCCGCAATCTCGACCCATCTTCGGAATTTTGCCCGACGTCCCGGCGAAAAGACCGAACCGGTGCTGCTCAATCGTGCGCTGGACACAGCGCTTGTCATTGTTGAACCCAAGATGCGCGCCTCGGGCTGCCGGGTGAGCCGTGATGAGATCGACGGCGAAATATGGGTGCAGGGTGGACAGGTGCGGTTGCAGCAGGTCTTCGTCAACCTGCTCAGCAATGCGGTCGATGCGATGAGCGATGTGCCTGATCCCGTCGTCGATCTGGTGTTGTACCGCGACGGTGGTCATGTCCATGTGCGCGTTCGGGATCGGGGGACCGGCATGACCGACACCGAGATCGCGCAGCTGTTCGATCCGTTCTTCACCACCAAGGAGCCTGGCAAGGGCATGGGGCTGGGTCTTTCGATTTCCTACAACATCGTGCGCGATTTCGGCGGCATGCTTGAGGGTCGCAACCATCCTGAGTGGGGTGCGGTGTTCAGTGTGACACTGAAACTGGCCGAAGCCCCGTCATTGGCGGCTGCTGAATGACTGGACCTGCGCCAGTTCTGTTCGTCGATGATGAGGAACCGCTGCGGATTGCAGCGCAGCAGACACTTGAGCTGGCTGATCTGGAGTGCCGGTGCTTTGACCGTGCGGCTTCGGCGCTGCCAGTGATCGGTCCCGACTTCCCCGGCATCCTTGTCAC
>NZ_JAEPMO010000076.1 GCF_017643905.1 Marivita sp. | reverse complement strand
CGACCCGCAAAATCGATGATGGTAGCGTCGTCCATGATGGTGGTGCTCCTTTGGATGGTGGCTTGTGTCGCAACAACAAACCAACCAGATGCACCGCCGTCATTCAAACCGCCCAGACACCAGATTCAGCCATAACTCCATCTCGGTCCGCACCCTTGGCAGAAGGTTGCTTAATCCGATCATTTGTTACCTCTTCCCCGCCCTTTCAGGACGGTCTGACACCCCACTTAGATATTGGAAGATGTGAGGGCGAAACGCGGCGGGATTGCGGCTGGAAATGTGAAGAAAATAAGAAGCGTATTGTTTTTTATGGATAATTCAGTGCCTAAAGGCCTTATTGATGCCCCGTGTGAAACAGTTGGCCACATTTCGCCATTTCGTTCTCTAAACCTTGTCTCAGATAAAGCGTTATAAAGTTAACCAAGCTGTCATAGGCTGGTGGAATAACGCGGCGAAGTGCAAAAGCTCGGGAGGAATACATGAGCTCGATACCAGCCAATGAACCGACATTTCGGGAGTCAGTCGACCTGATGTTCAATCGCGCGGTTGCGCTGATGGATCTCCCGCCCGGTCTTGAAGAAAAAATCCGGGTTTGCAATGCGACCTATACTGTCCGGTTCGGCGTGCGGTTGAGCGGCCAGATCAAGACGTTCACGGGGTACCGCTCGGTTCATTCCGAACATATGGAGCCGGTCAAGGGCGGCATCCGTTATGCCCCGTCGGTGCATCAGGACGAGGTTGAGGCGCTTGCCGCGCTGATGACCTACAAATGCGCCTTGGTCGAAGCCCCGTTTGGCGGGTCCAAAGGTGGTCTGCGGATCGACCCGCGCGAATATGATGAATACGAGTTGGAACAGATCACCCGCCGCTTTGCCTATGAACTGGCCAAGCGCGATCTGATCCATCCGGCCCAGAACGTGCCCGCCCCCGATATGGGAACAGGCGAACGTGAGATGTCGTGGATCGCGGACCAATATGCCCGAATGAACACAACCGACATCAACGCGCGCGCCTGCGTCACCGGCAAACCGATCAACAATGGCGGGATCGCCGGACGGGTCGAAGCGACTGGTCGTGGCGTTCAATATGCGCTGCGGGAGTTCTTCCGTCATCCCGAAGACATCAAGAAGGCCGGTTTGTCCGGTACGCTTGATGGCAAACGGGTTGTCGTTCAGGGCTTGGGGAATGTGGGCTACCACGCGGCCAAGTTCCTGTCCGAAGAAGACGGGTGCAAGGTCATCGGCATCATCGAACGCGATGGGGCGCTTTATAATGAAGCGGGCCTGAACGTCGATGCGGTTCGCGATTGGATCGTCAAGCATGACGGCGTGACCGGCTATCCGGATGCCCGCCATACCGCCGAAGGGCCAGATGTGCTCGAGGCGGAGTGCGACATCCTGATCCCGGCGGCGCTTGAAGGGGTGATCAACCTGACCAACGCGGCCCGTATCAAGGCCCCGCTGATCATCGAGGCGGCGAACGGTCCGATTACTGCAGGCGCCGACGACATTCTGCGGGCCAAGGGAACGGTCGTGATTCCGGACATGTATGCCAACGCAGGTGGTGTGACGGTATCCTATTTCGAATGGGTCAAGAACCTGAGCCACATTCGTTTTGGCCGGATGCAGCGCCGTCAGGAAGAAGCGCGGCACCAGCTGGTCATCGACGAATTGCAGCGCCTTGATGACATGCTTGGCGACAAGTGGTCGATGACGCCGGACTTCAAGCAGAAGTACCTTCGCGGTGCGGACGAGCTTGAACTGGTGCGGTCGGGACTCGATGACACGATGCGGATCGCCTACCAGTCGATGCGCGAAGTCTGGCACGGGCGCGACGACGTCGAAGACCTGCGCACCGCTGCCTACATCGTGGCGATCACCAAGGTCGCAGCAGCGTATCGGGCCAAGGGGCTCTGACGGATGACAATGTGATTGGGCTGGGTTAGGTGTTGACCAGACCCGGCCCAATTCACGAGGACGTCCATGATCCGCAGTTTGCTTGCCACTTTTGCTCTGACCATCAGCCTGTCGGTTCCGGCCATGGCGCAGGACAAGGAAGCCGAGTGTCGCAAGATCGGGCAGATCGCGACAAACATCATGACCGAGCGGAAGAACGGCTCGAATGAACGGCGGGCGGAACGCCGGGTTTTGCGCGGCATCCCCAACATGTCCAAGAATGACGAAGTGCTCACGGTCAACCTCGTCAGTTGGATCTATTCGTTGCCCGAGGAAAAGCTGACGCCCGAAGTCAGCAATGCGGTTTATCAGACCTGCATTTCACAGTAACTCTGTCCGCAACGACGCCCGCTCCGGGCTGCTGGGCCACTGGACTCTCGGCCCTCGAAACCCGATATTCTTGGAATGAGTCTGCCACCCAATTTTCTGGATGATCTGCGCACCCGCATCAGCCTGTCTCAGGTGGTGGGGCGCAAGGTGCTTTGGGACACGCGCAAGTCCAATCAAGCCAAAGGCGACATGTGGGCGCCATGCCCGTTTCATCAGGAAAAGTCCGCCAGTTTTCACGTCGATGACCGCAAGGGCTATTACTATTGCTTCGGCTGTCACGCCAAGGGCGACGCCATCTCGTTTGTGCGCGAGACCGAGAATGTCAGTTTCATGGAGGCGATCGAGATCCTCGCAGCCGAGGCGGGGATGCCGATGCCTGCCCGCGATCCGAAGGCGCAGGAAAAGGCAGACCATCGGACACAGCTGGTCGAAATCATGGAAAAGGCTGTACGCTTTTTCCGGCTTCAAGTGCGCGGCGGGGCAGGGTCGGACGCCCGCGATTATCTTCTGCGACGCGGTCTGGATGACGCGACGCAGGACCGGTTCGACATCGGCTTTGCTGCACCGGGCTGGCAAACCCTTTGGGACCATCTGACCGGGCAGGGGATCGCACCGGACAAGATCATCGAAGTCGGGTTGGCGAAACCGTCGCAGAAAGGTGGCAAACCTTACGACACCTTCCGCAACCGCATCATGTTCCCGATCCGCGATGCGCGTGGCAGGACAATTGCCTTTGGCGGCAGGGCGATGGACCCGGACGACAACGCGAAATACCTCAACAGCCCGGAAACACCGCTCTTCGACAAAAGCCGGACGCTTTACAATCAGGGGCCCGCGCGCGAGGCAGCGGGCAAAGGTCAGTCGTTGATCGTGGCCGAAGGTTATATGGACGTGATCGCGCTGGCTTCGGCCGGGTTTGAGGCGGCGGTGGCACCCTTGGGCACGGCTGTGACCGAAACCCAGTTGCAGATGCTCTGGCGCATCACGGACGAGCCGATCATGGCGCTGGACGGCGACAAGGCCGGACTGAACGCGGCGTACCGTGTGATTGATACGGCCCTGCCGCTGTTGGAAGCGGGCAAATCCCTGCGTTTTGTGCTGCTGCCGGAAGGCAAGGACCCGGACGACCTGATCCGGTCCGAAGGGCGCGATGCGATGCGCCTTCTGCTGGAAACAGCACAGCCCATGGTGCAGTTGCTGTGGCGGCGCGAAACCGAGGGACGGGTTTTTGACAGCCCGGAACGCAAGGCGGCGCTCGACAAGACGCTTCGAGAACGCATCCGCACGATCCAGGACGCGTCGCTGCGCAGCCACTACGGTGAAGAGATCAAGCGCTTGCGGTGGGATCTGTTCCGGTCGCCTGCCAAACGTGACAACACACCGGCACGCCGGTTTGGTGCAGGCGTGCCCTCAAAGCCGGTAGAAGGAACGCGGGCGTCCATGCTGGTTGCCGGTGGCTCAGGTGTCGAGACCCGTTTACGTGAGGCGGTGATCCTTGCGGCACTGATTGTTACGCCTGATCTGATTTCGGAATTTGAAAGCCAGATCGAGGATATGTCCTGTGTTGACCCCGATCACGCAACGATCAGAACGTGCCTCTTGCGCCACGCTGGCGAACCTGCGGATGTCGTTCAGGCCGCAGTAGATGCGCAACTTGGCGAGCCCGCCCTTGAAAAGCTCTGCCGTGCACGCCATGTGGCCATCACACCATGCCTTCGTAATCCCGGAGATCGTGAAACGGCCCGTTTGACCATTGCAGAAGAGCTGGCGAAACTGGAGGCGGGCACTGGTCTGGATGCGGAAATTGCCGAAGCGGCCGAAGACTTGTATGGTCCGGCAGATGAAACGCTGACATGGCGACTGGGACAGGCAGCCGCAGCACGCCAAATTGCGCAACGTGCGCAGTCCGAAGACAAGGCTGAATACGATCTTGGTCCAAACGGGGCCCCGATCAATCGAGAAGAACGCAGCGCATTTGCCGCTTTGATGGAAACCATTCGCTTCGAGAAACCCCGGAGTTGACAGTGTTTTGCTAAGGAACGCGTAAACAAAAAAAGGTAAACGGGTGTGCGAATCACCATTTCGCGCTAATGATTCGGGTCAATCGAATCGCCCCGCCTCGACAGGAGCATCCATGGCCGCCAAAGATAACGACGACGCCAAGACCGAAGATCGCGATGACGATGTAAGCCTCGACATGAGCCAAGCAGCGGTCAAGAAAATGATCGCTGAAGCCAGAGAGCGCGGGTACATCACCTATGATCAGCTGAACGAGGTATTGCCTCCCGATCAGGTCAGTTCCGACCAGATCGAGGATGTTATGTCCATGTTGTCCGAGATGGGAATCCAAGTCACCGAAGATGACGAGGATTCCGAGGACGATGACGACAAGGGCACAACAGACCTTGTTCAGACAGCTCGGCCCGGTGAAATCACGCTGGCGTCCGGGACAGCTGAAAAGCTGGACCGTACCGACGACCCGGTTCGCATGTATCTGCGCGAGATGGGCAGCGTCGAACTGCTGAGCCGTGAAGGCGAAATCGCGATTGCGAAACGGATCGAGGCCGGGCGCAATACGATGATTGCCGGGCTTTGCGAAAGCCCGCTGACCTTCCAGGCGATCACCATCTGGCGCGAAGAACTTCTGAGCGAAGACATCCTGCTTCGCGACGTGATTGACCTTGAAACCACGTTCGGCAACCAGATGGGTGACGACGAAGTGGTGGCGCCCGGTGTGGTTGCCGGTGGCGACACGTCGTCCGACAGCGAGTCGAACGACACTCAGGAACTGGATGCCGACGGCAACCCGATCAGCCGCGAAGACGATGATGACGAGGACGAACAGGCCAACATGTCTTTGGCCGCGATGGAAGCCGCGCTCAAGCCGCGCGTGCTCGAAACGCTGGATCGCATTGCGCAGGACTACGAAGAACTGGCCAGCATGCAGGACAACCGTATCTCGGCCACGTTGAACGAGGATGGATCCTTCAGCAAAGGCGATGAAGAACGGTATCAGAAGCTCCGTTCCGAAATCGTCGTGCTGGTGAACGAACTGCACCTGCACAACAATCGCATCGAAGCGCTGATTGACCAGCTTTACGGCATCAACAAGCGCATCATGTCCATCGACTCTGCGATGGTGAAGCTGGCCGATCAGGCCCGCATCAACCGCCGCGAATTCATTGACGCCTATCGCGGACGCGAACTTGACCCGAACTGGCTGGACGAAATGGCCGAAAAGGCGGGGCGTGGCTGGCAGATGTTCATTGAACGCTCGCTGGACAAAGCCGAAGAACTGCGCGCCGACATGGCGCAGGTTGGTCAGTATGTCGGTCTCGACATCAGCGAATTCCGTCGCATCGTCGCACAGGTCCAGAAGGGCGAAAAAGAGGCGCGTCAGGCCAAGAAGGAAATGGTCGAAGCGAACCTGCGTCTCGTGATTTCGATCGCCAAGAAATACACCAACCGCGGTTTGCAGTTCCTCGACCTCATTCAGGAAGGCAATATCGGCCTGATGAAGGCGGTCGATAAGTTCGAATACCGCCGCGGTTACAAGTTCTCGACCTACGCCACATGGTGGATCCGTCAGGCGATCACCCGCTCCATCGCGGATCAGGCGCGCACGATCCGTATCCCGGTCCACATGATCGAAACGATCAACAAGCTGGTCCGCACCGGCCGCCAGATGCTGCACGAAATCGGTCGCGAACCGACGCCGGAGGAACTGGCCGAAAAGCTGCAGATGCCTTTGGAGAAGGTGCGCAAGGTGATGAAGATCGCCAAGGAGCCGATCTCTCTCGAAACCCCCATCGGGGACGAGGAAGACAGCCAGCTTGGCGATTTCATCGAGGACAAGAATGCCGTGCTGCCTTTGGACAGCGCCATTCAGGAAAACCTCAAGGAAACCACGACACGGGTTCTGTCGTCGCTGACTCCGCGCGAGGAACGGGTTCTGCGGATGCGCTTTGGCATTGGCATGAACACCGACCACACGCTTGAGGAAGTGGGTCAGCAGTTCAGCGTGACGCGCGAACGTATTCGTCAGATCGAAGCTAAGGCGCTGCGCAAGCTCAAGCATCCCAGCCGGTCGCGCAAGCTGCGGTCGTTCCTGGATCAGTAAGCGATGTCGTTTCTCAAGAAACTCTTTGGCGGAGGCGGTGGATCAAACACACCGCCTTCGGCCCCTGCCGAGACCCATAACGGCTACACGATCTATGCCGAACCGGTCAAAGATGGCGGGTCGTGGCGCATTGGTGCCCGCATCGAGAAAGAGATCGACGGCGAGGTCAAATCGCATTTCATGATGCGCGCAGACACGCTGCAGGATTTCGACACAGCCGCGAAAGCGTCGATGGACAAGGCGCGCATGTTGGTGGACCAGCAGGGCGATACGATTTTCCGGTGATCACTGAATGAACCGCGTTCGGACCCTGACGGCCTATCTGCCGTGGTCCATCCTCATCTTGGTGTGTGCAACGCTTGGACTTGCCCCATTTGTGCCCGAGCCGCACATTTGGGAAAAGCTCGAGATGCTGGTCTCCGGTCAACTGACGCAACCGTTAGATATATTTGACTTTTTGCTTCACGGCACGCCATGGGCACTGCTGGTGCTCAAACTGGCCCTTCGAGGCACCACGCCGGCGAAATAAGACCCCCAACCAAGTGGCAGGGGGTCTTGTCGTTTGCCACGTAAGCGAAACCGCTCTTTAGTTCGTCGGCATCAGGAACACTTCCTGAATGGTCGCACGCGGGTCGGCTTCCAAAGCAAAGAGAACCGAACGTGCTACGTCTTCGGGCTTCAGCTTGTCGGGCTTCGCATCGTCAAAGAACGGGGTATCCACCATGCCCGGTGCGATGACCGTGCAACGCCCACCCCAGTCGCGCATTTCCTCGGCGATGTTGCCGCCATACCCATGCACAAACCATTTCGACGCACCATAGACCGACCCTTTGATATGGCGACGGCCGGCAGCCGAGCCGGTCATCAGAAGGTGACCTTTGGAGGCTTTGAGATGCGGCATCGCCGCCTTGGTCGTCCAGAGCAGACCCATGATGTTCAGTTGCACCATGGTTTGCCATTCCTCCGGGTCGCCGTCATCGGTGCCGGAAACGCTGAGACCGGTGCCGGCGTTTGCGAAGGCGGCATCGACTGATCCGAAAGTGTTGGCCAGCTTGGCCAATGCGTCGGTCTGCGAGGCAAGATCGGTTGCGTCACCGGGAAGGGCCACGCCGTAGTCACCGAATTCATCGGCAAGAGCGGTCAGCTTGTCCTCTGACCGTGCGAAGAGGCCGACATTCCAACCGTGTTCGACTGCTGCGCGCGCGGTTGCTTCGCCGATGCCGGTTGAGGCGCCGGTGATGAAAAGGGTCTTGCGTGTCATGAAGTGTCCTTCGGATTGGTGTCTGTTGTCAGATCACCAACCCGAAGAGGACCGTCCGGGTTCCCCCGGACCCTCCGATCCGTTCAGCTCAGGTGTTCGTTGAAGAACGCGATCGTTCGATCCCAAGCGAGTTCCGCCGCCGCTTCGTCATAACGGGGCGTGCTGTCATTGTGGAAACCATGGTTCACGCCCGGATAGATATGGGCGGTATAGGTCTTGCCGTGTTCCTTCAGCGCAGCCTCATATGCAGGCCAGCCTTCGTTGATGCGCTCGTCCAGTTCGGCGTAATGGATCAGCAGTGGGGCCTGAATCTTGGGCACATCTGCTGCATTGGCCTGACGGCCATAGAACGGTACAGAGGCACCCAGTTCGGGATAGGCCACGGCCATCGCATTGCAGACGCCGCCGCCGTAGCAGAACCCGACACAGCCCACTTTGCCGGTGGTGTCCGAGTGCCCGGCAAGGAATTCGTAAGCTGCAAAGAAGTCGTTCATCAGCTTTTCGCCATCGACCGTACGCTGCAATTCGCGCCCTTCCGCATCGTTGCCCGGATAGCCGCCGACGCTTGTCAGCCCATCGGGAGCCAAAGCGATGAAGCCGGCTTTTGCCACGCGGCGCGCCACGTCTTCGATGTATGGGTTCAGACCACGGTTCTCGTGGATGACCACAACAGCGGGTGCCGGACCCGTCAGGTTGGCAGGCTTCACCAGATAGCCGCGCACTTCGCCATGGCCGTTGGGCGAGGGATACATGATGTATTCGGGCAGGATGTCAGGGTCGTTGAAACTCACCTGCTCGGCCAAAGCATAGTTCGGCGACATCATGTTCAGCAGTGCCGCTGCCGTCAGGCCGCCCACCGCGAACTTGGCTGCACGATCAAGAAACTCGCGCTTGGTGATCTGGCCGTGTGCGTAATAATCGTAAAGCTCAAGCAACTCCTGATCAAAGTCCTTGGCCGTCATGCGTTTGGTCGGGGTAATCTCGTTCATGGCAAATCTCCCTGTGACACCGTCGCGTCGCCTTTTGCAGCCCGCGTCCGTGGGAAAGAGGATAGTGCTCTGCGGTGGTGCGGCTATTGTTCATTTATGCAGACCGTTTTTCAGATAAACACAACCGGGCCCGGCCTCTACGAATTCACCGAGGAGGTTGCTGGCTGGGTTGCGGGCAGTGGCGTTCTCACGCTGTTCATACAGCACACGTCGGCCAGCCTTCTGATCCAGGAAAACGCGGACCCCGAGGTCAGGACCGATCTGGCCGCCTTTTTTCATCGGCTGGTGCCGCCAACCACTGATCCATCCATGTCCTACCTGACCCACACTTACGAAGGACCTGACGATATGCCCGCCCATATCAAGGCGGCGCTGCTTCCAGTCAGCCTGTCTATTCCCGTTCTGAACGGGCGCATGGCGCTGGGAACGTGGCAGGGCATTTACCTGTTCGAGCATCGCAACGCGCCCCATACCCGCCGGGTGGTGGCGCATCTTCGCTGAGAACCGCTGGACAAACCCCGGATATGATGCATCCGGACCACCACAGTTTGCGGCTTGAATTCCCCTCTACCCAAAACTTCGCGGCTCACCTATAGTGACTGTGGATAAGTGGGAATAACCCACAGTCTGAGGCAGAGACGAAAAAAGAGGGGAATGGCCAATGCGCTGCCCGTTTTGCGGAAATATTGATTCTCAGGTGAAAGACAGTCGTCCTGCGGAGGACCATGTTGCCATTCGGCGCAGACGCTTTTGCCCGGCCTGCGGAGGCCGATTTACAACTTATGAACGCGTTCAATTGCGGGATCTCGTTGTCATCAAGACAAGCGGCAGGCGCGAGGATTTTGATCGCGACAAGCTGGAACGCTCGATCCGCATGGCAATGCAGAAACGTCCGATTGATCCGGAACGGATCGACCAGATGATTTCCGGCATCGTGCGCCGTCTGGAAAGCCTTGGTGAGACCGACATCGCATCGAAACAGATCGGTGAGATCGTCATGGAGACACTCGCCCGTATCGACACGGTCGCCTATGTGCGCTTTGCGAGTGTTTACAAGAACTTCCAGGAAGCCGACGACTTCGACAAATTCGTCAGCGAATTGCGCCCGAACGAAAAAGACAAACCCAAATCTGAAGAGTGACGCTGTCCCATGCGCCCGGATGATGCGCGCCATATGCACCGGGCGTTGGAACTGGGCCGACGCGGGATGGGCAACACATGGCCCAATCCTGCGGTGGGCTGTGTCATTGTTCAAGGCGAGATGGTGGTCGGAGAGGGATGGACCCAACCGGGCGGCCGCCCGCATGCCGAGACCGAGGCTTTGGCGCAGGCAGGCGCGGCAGCACGGGGTGCTACGGCCTATGTCACGCTGGAGCCTTGCGCCCATCATGGCCAAACCCCGCCCTGCACCGATGCGCTGATCGCCGCCGGAATTGCCCGGGTCGTGGCCCCGTTTGTGGACACCGATCCGCGTGTATCGGGCCAAGGCTTTGACCGTTTGCGCGCGGCGGGTGTCGAGGTGGCGACCGGCGTTTGTGCCGATGAGGCGGCCGAGGACCACGCCGGGTTCTTCAACCGCATCGAAAGCGGGCGCCCGCTGCTGACGCTGAAGCTTGCCACAAGCCTTGACGGGCGGATTGCCACCGCCAGCGGCGACAGCCAGTGGATTACCGGACCGGACACCCGCGCCTACGTTCATCGCCTTCGCGCGACGCATGATGCGGTGATGGTGGGGGCCGGGACCGTACGGGCGGACGATCCATTGCTGACGGTTCGGGGTATTGACGTGCCCCGGCAACCGGTGCGCATCGTCGTGTCGCGCAGGCTTGACCTGCCCATCAACAGCAATCTTGCCCGCAGTGTGGACATCGCGCCGGTGTGGTTGTGTCATGCAGACAACGCGCCAGAGGATGCCAGGCAAGCTTGGTTGAGCCGAGGAGCCAAACTGATCCAGGTGCCTTTGCATGGGCGGCAGGTCGAGATTGTCGCTCTCATGCAGGCGCTAGGGGATGCCGGTCTGACCCGCGTGTTCTGCGAGGGTGGTGGCGAACTGGCCGCAAGCCTTCTCGCCGCTGATGTGGTGGACGGGCTTGATCTGCATATGGGCGGTGTCGTGATCGGGGCCGAGGGCCGTCCCGCGCTGGGTGCTTTGGGTCTGGGCAAATTGGCGGATGCCCCGCGTTTTGAGCTCAAATCCTTGCGGCAAAGTGGCGATGACGTGGTGCAAAGCTGGACGCGTCAGCGCCGCCAAAGCCACGCATAACTGGCCATCACGCCTTGGGCCTTTGCCAGCAGGCGCAATCGCTTGGACGAAGGAACACCTCCAGCCCCCAGTCGATCCAGTGCCACTTCGATCGGGCAAGCCTGTTTGGTGATTGGATCGAAATAGCGCGGATAGTCGATCAGCGCCGCATGCACCAACATCTCGAGCGTGACGACCTTACCGCGGCGTGTTGGAGTGGGGCAGAGATCTGTCGTCAGTCCCCATCCGGCGTAGAACGGTAACCCCAGCGTTGTTACGGGCACGTCGCGCAGCAACGCCTCGAACCCGGTGAGGGATGTCATCGTCCAGACCGCATCGACCTGTGCCAAAAGGTGCGCCATCGGGATGTCGGTTACAACCTCGTCCGCCCATTGGGTCGCATCGGCAACCAGACCGGGCCGCAGGCCAGCCACCACATCAGGATGCGGTTTGTAAAGGATATGCGCCTCGGCATTCGCGTCGCGAACCCTTTTGAGAAGGGTTGCGTTGGTCTGAATTTCGGGGCTCCCGATGATCACTGACGCGTCGTCTTCGACCTGTCCAGGAACCAACAGGACAGGGCGTTTGCCCTCCATGTCCAATGGTTTTGATGGAACACCCGTCGCGTATTTGGTCACTTGCTCGATCAGGATGCGCCGGATGATCCCACGGGCACGGGCAAGCGCGTGATCCGGTAAGTCGATGCTTTGTGCGATGAGCGTCTCGAGCCGCGATGGCCGGGTCGGGTCGTAGTAGATGCCGGTCTCGTCCAGAACGAGCGACAGAGGGGGAACCAGTTCCGCGCCAAGCCCCTGCGACCGGATGAACCCGTCTTCGACGCAAACTTCACCGTCTTTCGCAGCCATGCCCCAAGCCATGACCTTGGCGCCTTCGGTCGGATGCGCCCCACCGAACCGCATGGGGTTCTGGCTGCCGAACATCGCTTGCATATGGGGGCGTTTCCACAAGCGGATATTGCGCCCGACCCAACCGTTCCTGTCTTCAAGATAGGCGCGCTGCGTCGCTTCCAATGTTCCGATCACGCGCTCCAGATCGCACAGGCGGTCGTGATAGGGATCGTACCAGACCGGGTAGCGCATCATCGCCCCCGCAAACAGTTGCGCGCGGGTCAGCTTGCGCTGTCTGCGGATCAATTGATGTTCGTCCTCCGTCAGCCCCCACCCGGCGTAAAAGGGCGTTCCGAATACGCGGGGTTTGTGGCCTGCAAGGATCGCCTCGAACCCCATTTGCGAGGACAGCGTGTAAACCGCGATGGCCCCTTCGAGCAGGTCCATCGGGGCATACGCGCCATCGACAAAGGAAATCCGTCCCTGCGCCTGGTCCTGGGTGTAATGTCCCTGCCGTTTGCCCGCCTGCGTTTCAGGATGTGACCGGATCAGAATACGCGCTGCCGGGTGTTCCGTCTGAGCGTAGTAGAGCATCTCGGCAAAGCGGGCGCGCGCCATGTCGGCCCCGGGCACCGAGGCCAGCACCGAGGCATCGCCTTCCACCTGATCGATCACCAGTACATAGCCCGGCTCGGGCACAGTCAGGTCAAGATCGTAGGCGCTGTATTTCGACAGGCGCGACCGTTGGATCCGCCCCATCAGGTCCCGAGCTGAGTTGAGCAACGCGGAATCGTCCAGCGGATCATTGATCAACAGGCGCTCCAAGTCGGACGGTTGAGACGCATCGAAATGCAGACCGGTCTTGTCCAGCACCAGTCCCAAAGGAGGTTCGCGCTCTACGCGTCCCGGATGCAAAGAGCGCAAGAATGCATCTTCGACGCGCAGCACCGGCGTATCGCGGCCCTCGGCCACGGCGAGCCCCCGCTCTGCGCTTGGGGCAGCACCCCAGACGCCGACCCAATCATCGCCTGACGGTCGGCCCAGCGAAACGGACCACCCCGCAAGGTCGAGAATGCGTTTGACCCGGCTTTGGGTCAGGAAACCGGAATTGTAGACGTACAAACGCCGGGAAGTCTCCTCCCCGGCGTTTGTCCATGCTTTCGGAGGCTGCATCGCCCCGTTACTCTGTGGTCGTCCCGCCTGTGGCTACACTCCCCAGGCTCTGTGCGCTTCCAAGCGTACCGGTGATCGACGCAATGGTGCGGTTCCACTGAACGATCGGTGCCTCGGTCACGTAGATCGTGTCACGATCGCGGATCAGGAAGTCGCGGGCGATGAAAAGACCATTCGGCTCTGTCAGGTCCATCACGTAGATCAGGCGCTGTGCGCCAACCAGATCGTTCCGGCCGAGGACTGCGTTTGCGATTTCGGCAGGTTCATTGCGGAAGACAAAGACACCTGTCGGGTCTGCGGTGGATGCGCTTAGCCCGCCAAGCTGCGCCAAAGCCTCGACCAGCGACAAGGTCTGCGTGTCGAACGTCAAACGCGTTTGCGTCCCTGCAGCGCCAAGCGCAGTAAAGGAGCGTTGATCCGCCTGGATCAGGATGCGATCGCCATCGCGCAGGGCGATGTCCAGTTGCGGATGGTCGTACAGGTCTTCGAACCAGATGGTTTCGCTGACATTTCCGCGTGTCAGCGTGATCTGTGCAATCTCTGCCGCTTCGCCGATCCCACCCGCGCTGGCCAGCATTGCGGCGAGTGTGCGTGTCGGGCGGGTGATCGGGAACACGCCCTGAACCCCGGCGGACCCGAGGATCGACACGGTTGCGCCATCACCGGCGGTGCGGCGAACTTCGACCTGTGGGTCCGGAGTCTGTTCCTGCAGTTTCTCGGTGATGATCCGGCGAATGGCCTCGGGCGTATTGCCCGCGGCCTTGATGCGCCCGGCATAGGGGACAAAGATAAAGCCCGATCCATCGACCTGCACACCTTCCAGCGCGGTCGCATTGGCGGTCGGCCCGGCCAGCAGACCATCATCGACGTTTTCCCAAATGGTCAGGCCCAGAACGTCACCGGGTCGAATGATATCGGCGCTTTGCACGCCTGCATTTTTCAGATGGTCGGAAAAGCCCAATGCCGGGACAACCGCAGTCGTACGTGTCACACGGTCGTTGATGGCCACGACAAAGGCATCGCCCTCGCGCTGAACCGAACCGGCAAAGATCTGATTTTTAGTGGGGCCAACACCCGGCAGGCCACAGGACGCCAACACCGATGCCGACAGCACCACAGCGATGGACCGCGCCCACCGGAATTTTGAACTGAACACTGCTCGGTCTCCTCGACCAGTTATTGACTGCCTCGGTTTATATTTTTCAGGTAAGTTACCGGAATCCAGTCAGTTTGGCCAGTACTAGGGCTGGTGCATTTCAGCGAACGACACGCAACTGTTGCGCACCGGTCTCGCGGCGCTCCAAGCGGAGGTCATAGGGATCGTCGGGCGACAGCATCCTGTCGACCACCTGACGCAACAACTGGGACCGTCCCTTGGTGGAATAAAACCCGCCGGGAATTTGGCTCGTTTCGAGCAGAAATTGGCGATAGATGGCGTAGGCGTTGGGGTCAGGGGGCGATGGATCGGCAAAGAAATCGGGCAGGGGCTGATGCGATACCAGTCCGGGTTTGTCATAGACGCTGACCCCAAAGCTTCGCACCGGAAGACCGCGCCACAAGGCCTGATGCGCCGAGGTCGAATTGACCGTCACCGCAGAGCGCGCCGCTTGCAGCAGGTAAGCGAGCTTACCACCGCGCACGAAATGGATGCGATCCGACACACCTTGGGTCTTTGCGCTGTCTCGGATCGTGCGTTCCAAGGGCGCGCGCCCGTCTTCCAAAGGATGTGCCTTGAAGACCAGCCGGTGATGCGACGGGGCGCCCTGCGCAAATCCTGCGATCACCATGTCCACGAAGTCGGTCTGTGAGGCGAAATCCGAAAAGGCCCTGAAACTGGCGTCATGTTCAAGTTGCAACAGAACGACGTGATAGGGGCGGCCACCTGTGCGGATGCGGCGCGTGGTGATCCAGCGTTCGACCATGTAGCGGGGCCGCCGCAGCAATCGCAGCAGTTGAAGGCGAAATTCCTCGGCGACGGTCTGGTCGCGGTGTGGGCGGTAGTGCGGAAAGCGTTGGTTCCGGAACAGCACATGCCAGTGATACAGCGCCCCATGGACCATGTGCATCCGCAAATCACCCCACCGGTCTGGTGGCAGGGCGGGCACATCCGCTGTTCGGCTCAACGCGTTCTGCATCTGCTCCAGCGTGATCTGCATGAGCTTGGAATGGCCGTTCGACCCATCGCGTTCATAGGTCGCCCAATAGGGGCGCAGATACCCTTCCTCGAACACATGCACTGTCAGGCCGGCAGCTTTGGCGATCCTGATCGCATCGGAATGGTGACGGCGCACATCGCCTTAAAGCACGAGGTCCGTGGCCTTCGTCGTTTCGAGCCAATCTTTGAAGGTGCCCGGCCACTCGGACAGATCGCTTCGAAAATCCAGCAAAGACGACCGGTCCCGCCACCGGGATCCGTCCCCGGCATTGAACGCTACACGAAAACACCTTGCCCCGGTCTCCCGCAAGCGCACTGCCAATTCGCTGAAGAATGGGCCGTGTGGCCCCTGCAGGAACAGGAAAACGCGGGGTGCGTGGGTCTTGGGCTTGCCCGTTGTGTTTGTCATGTCGGCGCAGTATCCCTCGGACTGCCTGAAGACTAGCACAACAGGCGGCATTCTGAGAATCAAAATCCGCTAGGTTTTGCGCGGATGACGTCAGTGAGGGCAAGATCATGTTTACCGGTATCGTGACCGACATGGGCGACATCCGCAGCCTCGAACGGCGCGGCGATTTGCGGGCCCGGATCGGGACACATTACGACACCCAGAGCATCGACATCGGCGCGTCCATTGCGTGTAGCGGTGTTTGCCTGACCGTGGTGCAGCTAGGGCCGGACTGGTTCGATGTGGAGATCAGTGCGGAAACACTCGACAAGACCAATGTCGGCGCCTGGGTCGAGGGGCAGACGATCAACCTTGAACGGGCGCTCAAGCTCGGTGACGAATTGGGCGGTCATATCGTGTCCGGTCATGTCGACGGTCTGGCCGAGATTGTCGAGATGCGCCCCGAGGGGGACAGCGTGCGGTTTACGTTCGACGCCCCCCGCAGCCTGGCCCGCTTCATCGCGCCCAAGGGTTCGGTTGCATTGGACGGTACATCCCTGACGGTGAACGAGGTCGAGGACACGCGGTTCGGCGTGAACATCATTCCGCACACGCAAGAGGTTACGACCTGGGGCGCGTCCAAGGTGGGCGACAAGGTCAATCTCGAGATCGACACGCTGGCGCGGTATGTCGCGCGTCTGGCCGAGATGCAGGGCTGACGAACACGTCCATTGCCGCGACAGCACGACGCCCGACAATCCATGTGACCAGCACTCCGCCCCCATAGGCGGTGATCAGGAACAGGAACGGGCCAAACACGGGCGCGCCCTGGTAGAGCGCGATCAGCAGGGGCGTTCCGCTCAGGTTGCCCAGGTTGCCCATCTGCGCCAACGCCCCGTTCGCCAAAGCTCGCGATGGCGCATCTGCGTTGATCTGGGGCACCACGGCAAAGCCCGCGCTTTGCACGAGGGCCATGCTGGCGAAGAGCAGCAGGACGGTTGCCGTTGTGAACCCCACGAACAGGATCGCGACAGCCACACCTGCACACAAGGCGAAGCCCAGTGTCACAACAGGCTGTGCCGGGTGTCGCGACAGGATGGCGACCCCCACGGTCAAAGCGACTCCGATGGACACCAAGGGCGCGATTGCGGCCAGCCATGTCGGGGCCGTGCCCCCGGTCAGCAGCGGCAAGGCGGTCAGAACAGACACGAAGGTCAGCGTATAGCAGAGCCATGCCAAGGCCGGTGTGGCGATGCCGGGGGTCGCGTAGGCCGTCATATGACGGCGCAGGACCGAGATCCGCGTGGCTGGCGCGGGCGTGATGACGGGGTGCGGCAGGACCAGCAGAATAGCCCCGCAGGCAACTGTCATCCAGACCCCATGCGCGCCGATCAGCAGCGACAGCCCGCCTTGTGCGATCAACCATGGCGCGATGACGGCCGTCAGAGCAAAGGCCACACCGAAGAACGTGCTCCAGAGTGTCAGTGCGGCGGGGCGATACCGATCCGGCACCGCTTCGGCGATGAGGGTCGGTGCAGCGACGACGATGAGCAAGTGAGATGCGCCCTCCAGAACACGGCTCAGCATCAGTACCGGGAGCGACGGCAGGGTTGCCTGCCAGAATGACATCACGGCCCCCAAGGCCAGCGCCGCCACCAAGGCCCGCCGCGCACCGATGCGCGACACGACAATCCCGGCGACCAGTCCAAGGATCAGCCCAACAAGGCTGATCAGGGAAACCGCCAGCCCAAGAATGGCTTCGCTCTTGCCGGAATAGACCTGCGTCAGGGCGACAAAACTCACTGCCAGTTTTGAGAACTGCCCAGCCGCGCCAAGCCCTGCCAGATAGAGCGTCAGGGTCAACAAAAGCGGATGAGGGGTGCGCATGTCTTGGCCTTTCGGAAGTGCACGCACCATCTGTCATGCCGATCCGGTCTGCAATGTGCGTTGCACGTTTTTCTTTGCCCAAGAGCGGCATATGTAGAGGGCATGACCGCTTTGCCCGCTTCCCTTCAATCCTGGTTCGACACAAGAGGATGGTCGATTCATCCGCATCAACAGGACATGCTGAACCGGGCGTCCGATCCTTGCCTGCTGCTCATCGCGCCGACCGGGGGCGGCAAGACACTGGCGGGGTTCCTGCCGACGCTGGTGGAGTTGGCGAACAATCCGCGCGACGGGTTGCACACGCTCTATGTCAGTCCTCTCAAGGCGCTGGCTGCCGACATCAAGCGCAACCTGCGCACCCCCATTGACGAGGCGGGACTGCCGATCCGGGTCGAGGACCGCACCGGCGACACCTCAGCCCATATCAAGAAACGCCAACGCGCTGACCCGCCGCATATCCTGCTGACCACACCCGAGTCACTGGCGCTGCTGACCAGCTACGAAGACGCGCCGCGCATGTTCAAAGGCGTGCAGCGTGTGGTGGTGGACGAAATCCACGCGCTGGCGGAGTCGAAACGCGGCGATCAGTTGATGCTTGCGCTGGCCCGCTTGCAGGCCATGTGCCCCGACCTGCGCCGTGTCGGGTTGTCGGCCACGGTGGATGATCCGGCTGCCATTGCAAAGCTGCTTGCGCGTCACCCCGACCCTTGTGAGATCGTCGTCGCCGATCCGGGCCCCGAGCCGGACATCGCCATGCTGGTCACTGATGAGCCGCCGCCGTGGTCCGGGGGTGGGGCGAAATACAGCATTCCGGCGGTGCTGGAGCAGGTCAAACAGCACAAGACGACGCTGATCTTTCACAACACCCGTGCTCAGGCCGAGATCTTCTTTCACAACCTCTGGCTCGCCAACGAAGACGCATTGCCCATTGGCATCCATCACGGCTCGCTCGACCGGCAACAGCGCGAAAAGGTCGAAGCGGCGATGGTGCGGGGGGACCTGCGAGCGATTGTCTGCACGGGGAGCCTTGATCTGGGCATCGACTGGGGCGATGTGGATCTGGTGATCCAAATCGGCGCGCCGAAGAATGTCAAACGTCTGGTGCAGCGGATCGGGCGCGCCAATCACCGCTACAACGCGCCGTCCAAGGCACTGCTGGTGCCTGCCAACCGGTTCGAAGTGGTCGAATGCGTGACCGCTTTGGAGGCGGTCAAGGCGCATGACCTAGACGGCGACTGGCGCGGGCGCGGACCACGCGATGTGCTTTGCCAGCATATCCTGATTGCCGCTTGTTCCGGCCCGTTCGACGCCGATGCGCTGTTTGCCGAGATGACCAGCGCAGGGGCCTATGCCGATCTCAGCCGCAAGGAATTTGATGCGTGCGTGGAGTTTTGTGCCACGGGCGGGTATGCCCTGCGGGCCTATGATCAATGGCAGCGGCTCAAGCAATTGCCCGATGGCCGCTGGCAGTTGCGCGATCCGCGATCCGCCGCGCGCATTCGGCAGAACATCGGCACGATTCAGGACACCGACACACTCAAGGTCAAATGGAGGGGCCGGGGAGGCGCACCTCTGGGCGAGATCGACGAAGGGTTCGCCGCGACTCTGACCAAGGGCGACACCTTCCTGATCGGTGGCCAGATCGTCCGCTATGAAGGGCTGCGCGAACTAACCGTCGAGGTCACCCGCGATCCGGGGCGAAAGCCAAAAATCGCCACCTTCATGGGCACGAAATTCGCCACATCCACCCAGTTGTCGAACCGTATCCTGCACATGTTCCAGCAGGATGACTGGCCTGACTTGCCCGCGCACACGCGAGACTGGCTGCACATCCAGCGTCGGGTCAGCCGCCTGCCCGAACCCGGTCGGTTGCTGATCGAAAGCTTCCCGCATGACGGGCGCGAGCAACTGGTGGCCTACGGCTTTGCCGGGCGCAACGCGATGCAGACGTTGGGGCTTCTTCTGACCAAGCGGATGGAGGAAGAAGGGCTGGCCCCCATGGGCTTTGTCGCCACGGATTACGCCGTTCTGATCTGGGGGCTGGATGCGGTGATCGACCCTGCGCCGCTGTTCGATCTTGTCGCTTTGGAAGCGGGACTAGACGGTTGGCTGGCGGGCAACGCGGTGATGAAACGAACCTTCCGCGCATCCGCCACCATCGCCGGCCTGATCGAACGCAATCTGGGTGGGCAGCGCAAGACCGGGCGGCAGGCGACCATGTCATCCGACATCCTTTATGACACGCTGCTGAAATACGACCCCGACCACCTGCTCATGCAGATCACCCGCGAAGAGGCGATGCGCGGATTGGTCGATTTCGCCCGCATCCGCGAGATGGCAGAACGGGTGGGGGATCGGATCGACCTGATGCGGCTCGATCGAGTCACGCCGCTGGCGGCGCCGCTGTTTCTCGAGCCCGGCCGCGTGCCGGTGCGGGGGCAGGCGGATGAGCGGTTGCTGGAGGAAGAGATCACGCGGCTGATGGAAACCAGCGGTCTGGCGCAGGTCGAGGCGCAACCAAGCAAGCCGAAATGGCGGGAGCCTTATTAAAGGCGTAAGCCGCGCAAATGCCCGGCCTGCATGGTCGTGTCAGGCGTCGGCCGGGCTTCAGCCCGGCACACCCTTCAGGTCACATCCCGATAAGAGATTTCCTTCACGTCCTTACCCGTTTTGCCGCGTCGCACGATCAGACGGTTGAGCGCGTGGATATAGGCCTTGGCCGATGCCACCACCGTGTCCGTGTCCGCCGATTGCCCGGTGGCGATCATTCCGTCCTCTTCCAGACGCACGCTCACTGTGGCCTGAGCATCCGTGCCTTCGGTGACCGCGTTCACCTGATAAAGCTGCAAGCGCGCCTTGTTCGGGTGCAGCATGCGGATCGCCTTGAACGTCGCATCGACAGGTCCGTCACCTTCGCTGACGGCAGATTTGTCGTCGCCGTTGATCTCCATCTCAAGCGTCGCTTCGGCTGGGCCACCAGTGCCGCAGACCACCTTGAGGTTCACAAGCTGCAGCGCGTCGTCGCCTTCGGTCGTCGCTGTGACCAAAGCAAGGATATCGTCGTCGAACACCTCTTTCTTGCGGTCAGCCAGATCCTTGAAGCGGACAAAGATATCCTTGAGCTGGTTGTCCCCCACCTCGACACCCAATTCCCGAAGCTTGGCGCGCAACGCGGCGCGGCCCGAATGCTTGCCCAAAGGCAGGGACGTGCCTGCGATGCCCACATCCTCGGGGCGCATGATCTCGAACGTTTCGGCGTTCTTGAGCATCCCGTCCTGGTGAATGCCCGACTCATGCGCAAAGGCGTTCTTGCCGACAATCGCCTTGTTGAACTGCACCGGGAAGCCCGACACGGTCGCCACGCGGCGCGAGATGTGCATGATCTTCTTGGTGTCGATATTGGTGTGATACGGCATGATGTCCTGTCGCACCTTGAGCGCCATCACCACTTCTTCCAGTGCGGTGTTGCCTGCGCGCTCGCCCAGACCGTTGATCGTGCATTCGATCTGCCGCGCGCCGCCAGCAACGGCCGCCAGCGCGTTGGCGGTCGCCATGCCAAGGTCGTTGTGGCAATGTGTGGCGAAAACCACCTCGTCGGCCCCCGGTACCGTCTCGATCAAACGACGGATCAGATCGGCGCTTTCCACCGGCGCAGTATATCCCACCGTGTCGGGGATGTTGATCGTCGAAGCACCCGCCTTGATCGCGATTTCGACCACGCGGCAGAGGTAATCCCATTCCGTGCGCGTCGCATCCATCGGCGACCACTGCACGTTGTTACAGAGGTTGCGGGCATGGGTCACGGTCTGTTCGATCCGCTCGGCCATTTCGTCCTTGGTGAGGTTCGGGATCGCCCGGTGCAGCGGCGAGGTGCCGATAAAGGTGTGAATGCGCGGCTGTTTGGCGTGGCGCACGGCCTCCCAACAGCGGTCGATATCCGGCAGTTGCGCCCGCGCCAATCCGCAGATCACGGCATCCTTCGAACGCTGCGCGATCTCGCTTACCGCGCGGAAATCGCCTTCCGAAGCGATAGGGAAGCCGGCTTCGATGATGTCGACCCCCATGTCATCAAGAAGCTCGGCAATCTCGAGCTTTTCGTCATGGGTCATGGTTGCGCCCGGAGACTGTTCGCCGTCGCGCAACGTGGTGTCAAAGATCACCACGCGGTCTTTGTCTGTGTTGGTCATGTCATCTTAATCCTCAGATCGCGGGTTTTGCTGCCGGAGGCACGCCGCTGTCGCCCGTGTTGGGCTCTCCCGTCGGTTCAATCAGCAACACCTGAGCTTCTGTTTCTGCACGCGGACGGTGGACCACGCCTTTCGGCACGATCACCAGTTCGCCGGGTCCGAAGGTGACGGATGGGGCCCCTTCGTACTCCATGGTGACCTCGCCTGATACGACGAGAAAGAAGTCATCGGTGTCATCGTG
>NZ_JAEPMO010000161.1 GCF_017643905.1 Marivita sp. | reverse complement strand
ATTACTCAGGACAACATGGGCGAATTCACCAAACCGGTGTTCTAAACCCTATCATCATGGTTGCGGGACATGTTCATACCGTGTCCCGCACAATTTCAAACATAAATACAAGACTATTAGGGAGGCACGCATGGGACGTGTGTCTGATCGCGTATGCATCGTGACAGGTGCGGGCCGGGGTATTGGCCGCGCCATTGGCGAGGCGCTTCTGGCCGAAGGGGCAAAAGTCTGTTTTGCCGACATCAACGGCGAAGCGGTGCGCGCCGTTGCCGAGGCAGCTAACGACCAGTGCCATGTGGGTCGAGCGACTTGGGCACAGGTGGATGTCACCAAGCGTGAGCAAGTGCGCGCCATGATCGCCCATACGGTTGAAACCTTTGGCCGCCTGGATGTGAAATTCAACAACGCCGGTGTCAACAAGCCGATGAACTTCATGGACGTGACCGAGGACAACTGGCATTTCATCATGGACGTCAATGGGTTGGGCTGCATGATCGGCATGCAGGAAGCTGCGCGACAGATGATTGCGCAAGGTAGCGGCGGCAAGATCGTCAACACCGCCTCGATCGCCAGTCGTCAAGGCTTTGACAATGTCGCACCCTATTGCGCGTCAAAATTCGCCGTGGTCGCACTGACCCAATCCGGAGCGCGGGATTTGGCCAAGCATGATATCACTGTCACAGGCTTTGCGCCCGGAGTGGTGGCGACCGAAATGTGGGAACAGGTCGATCAGGACCTCATGGAAATCGGTGCAGCTGAACGTCCGGGACAGGCGATGGAAGAATTCTCGTCCGAGATCCTGAAGGGCCGCGTCGCTCAGCCGGGGGATATAACGGGCACCACGACGTTCCTTGCGTCGAAGGACAGCGATTATATGACCGGGCAGATCGTGATGATCGACGGTGGTATGACGCTGGTCTGATCCGCACGACCATAAGCCTGCGTTCTTTGGGAGGAGTTCATGGCCAGATTGACGAAACAACAGATCGGAACCGTTTTGGCGAAACAGGGCATCCTGATCGCCTTTGCGGTGTTCATGGTCGCCTTCACCCTCGCAAACCCAAAATTCATCAGCGTTGACAACCTGTTCAGCGTGGTGCGGTCTTCGGCCATTCTGGGCGTCATGGCTTTGGGGGTGACCTTTGTGGTGATCAGCGGCAATCTCGATCTGTCGGTTGGCTCCATGATGTCGTTCTCGACCATCGTGGTGCTGGACCTGCATGACCAGATCGGGCCAGCCCTAGCGATCCCAGCAATGTTCGCCATGACACTGTGTCTGGGGGCATTTATAGGCTTTTTGGTCGGATACCTCAGGCTCAATTCTCTGATCGTTACATTGGGCATGCTGTCGGCCATCCATGGACTGACACTGACCTATTCTGGCGGGCAGAACATGGATATCGCCGACAAAGAGGGAACCTGGTTCAGCATTTTTGGCCAAGGCTCGGCCCTCAGCATTCCGGTGCCGATCCTGATCTTTGTCGCTTTGGCAGCCTTCTTGGGCATCGTGCTTGCCAAGACACCCTTCGGGCGCAAGGTCTATGCAGTAGGCGGGAACAGCACTGCGGCGACCTTCTCGGGCATCCGGCGGGCGCGAACGGTTTTTACTTGCTATCTGATTTCCGCCTTCTGCGTGGCCACTGCCGGACTGATCCAGGCCAGCCGCTCACTTGGCTCGCAAAACACCGTTGGACAGGGGTTGGAGCTTGAAGTGCTTGCGGCCGTTATCCTTGGCGGTGCCTCGCTGCTTGGCGGCTCTGGCACGATCTTCAAGACGGTGATCGGCGTGCTGATCCTGGGTTTCATCCAGAATGGTCTGTTGCTGATCGGGCTACAATTCTACGTCCAGTTTGTCGTGACGTGGGTCATCATAATCCTTGCGGTCTGGCTGGATATTGCAGCCAAGCGCGGCAAGCTCTTGTCGTCGATCGCATAAGGAGGACGTTATGAAACCGGGGACACTCTCCAAGGCTTTGAACAGCGGAGCGATCTGGGGCTTCATCGTGCTCGAGCTGATCTTTTTCTCGATCGCGGGCGAATACCTGTCGCTGTCGGATAAGGCGTTCATGGATTGGGAAAACATGCTGCTCTTGCTCAAGCAGTCCGCCCCAATCGGGATCATCGCGATGGGCATGACCATTGTCATGATCAACGGCAATATCGACCTGTCCGTCGGCGCGACCTATGCCATCGCCGCGATCGTTCTGTTAGAAAGCATGACATGGCCGATCTTCGCAGGACTTGGCGACTTGGTCATACCGGTGGCTTGGCTGCTGGCGCTGTTGGTGGGCACTTTTCTAGGCGCATTGAACGGGTTGATCGTATGGAAGACAGGTGTTGATGCCTTCATCGTGACGCTGGGGTCTATGCTGGGGTTTCGCGGCATTGTCTTTATGTTCAATGGAGAAAACCCCACGAGCCATCTGAATTGGACGCTTGTGGATTTTGCCGAGGCCGAGTTTCTGGGCCTGGCCACAGCGTCTTGGTTCCTTCTGGCTGTCACGCTGGTGATCTGGTTCGTGATGACAAAGACGGTCCACGGTCGAAATGCTTATGCCATCGGCGACAACCGCGAAGCGGCGGTCAATGCAGGCATCCGGGTAGGGCCACATATGATGATCAATTTTGCGATCATCGGCTTTCTGGCGGCACTTTCGGCGGTGGTTTTCTACTCGGAAAGCGGGTCGGTCAATCCAAATGACGGCCAGCTGTACGAACTTTGGGTGATCACTGCAGTCGTTCTGGGTGGGACCAAGATCACCGGCGGCGCAGGCAGCGTGATCGGCACCTTTGGCGGCGTGATCGCCATCCAGCTTCTGCGCAAGGGGCTGGGCCACATTGGAGCAGACACCTCGACCGTGAACCTTGTCATCGGGTTGATCCTGATCGTGGTGCTGATCCTTGATCGTCAACTGAACGTCAAAGGCAAAGAGGAGCTGAAGGTATGACGGATCCCGTTCTGCATCTCGACAATATCGTCAAGACCTTCCCCGGCGTGCGCGCTTTGGACGGCGTCTCCTTCTCGGTCATGCCCGGCGAGGTGCACGCGTTGATGGGGGAAAATGGTGCCGGGAAATCCACCCTGATGAAGGTTCTGGGGGGCATCTATCAGCCGGATGGCGGGACGATCCATGTGGGCAAGGAACAGGTCACGATGGCCGGCCCGCTCGAGGCCAAGGCCAAGGGGATCGTGTTCATCCACCAGGAACTGAGCCTTGCCGAGGAACTCAGCGTCGCCGAGAACATCTATCTGGGCGAACTGCCGCGCAAAAGCTTTGGCCGTGTCGATTGGCGCAAGCTGACCGAGCAGACCAACACCATCCTGAAAAAACTGAATGTCGGCTTCGATGCGACAACCCGCGTGGGAGACCTTTCAATCGCCAACCAGCAGATGGTCGAGATTGCGCGGGCTCTGACAGTAGACGCCAAGGCCGTGATATTTGACGAGCCCACCGCGTCGTTGACCGATGCGGAAAAGGTCGTGCTGTTTGACGTGATTTCCGACCTGCAAAAAGAAGGCGTCGGCATCATCTACATCTCGCACCGGATGGAGGAAATTTTCAAGATCACCGACCGGATCAGCATCCTGCGAGACGGGCAATATCAGGGCACAGTGAACACCTCCGAGACCAGCGAGGAGGCCGTTACCCAGATGATGATCGGCCGCAAGCTGGATCTGAGCCGCATGGAAACGCATCACGAACTCGGCGACGTGGCACTGGAGGTGCGCGGATTAAGCTGTGGCAAGCTTTATCAAGACATCAGTTTCGAAATTCGGCGCGGCGAAGTCGTGGGCTTTTACGGGCTGGTTGGCGCAGGCAGAACCGAGATTGCCGAAACGCTGTTTGGTCTGCGTGATCCAAGCGCGGGTCAGATCCTACTGGATGGAGAAGAGGTGCGCATCACCTCGCCCAATGACGCCATCGCGCGGGGCATCAGTCTCGTACCCGAAGACCGCAAGGGGCAAGGGCTCGTGCTTGGCATGAACTGCCGGGACAACATGACCCTACCGCAGGTGCAGGATCTGACCTCTGGCCCGTTTGTCGCCGAAGGGGCCGAAGTGGCGATCTTCGACCAATATCGCGACCGGCTTGATATTCGCACCCCCGGCTGGAAACAGCTGGTCGGCAACCTGTCTGGCGGTAATCAGCAAAAGATCGTCATCGGCAAATGGCTGTCGATGCACCCAAGTGTTTTGATCGTTGATGAGCCGACACGCGGGATTGATGTGGGGTCGAAATCCGAAATCCACAAACTGCTGCGCGAACTCGCGGCACAAGGCTATGCTGTGATGGTCATCAGCTCGGAAATGCCCGAAGTGCTGCACGTGGCCGACCGGATCGTAGCGATGTATTCGGGACGGATCATGCGGACCTTCACCTCGGAAGAGGTAACAGAGGACAGTCTCATTCAGGCGATCTCCGGCCTAAGCGGGCATGAGGCCGCGTGATGCGCATTGGCTTTGCCGGACTGGGCCGCATGGGGACACCGATGGCGCGCAACATAGCGGCTGCGGGATTTGACCTGACGCTGTGGAACCGTTCTTTCGACAAGGCACAGGCTTTGGCTGCAGATCTGGGATGCGCAGTGGCCGAAAGCCCGCGCGATCTGTCGGAAGACGTGGATGTGGTTGTCACCATGCTGTCGGATGATCTGGCGTCTTTGGCGGTGCACGAAGGCCTGTTTGCCGGGGCGGCCCGGACCTATGTCGAAATGGGCACGATGAGTCCGGACCATATCCACGCGCTTAAGGCACTGGCCCCCGAAGGTGCCACAGTGATCGACGCGCCGGTCTCGGGCGCGACACAAGCGGCAAAGGATGCGCAACTTCTGATCATGGCAGGCTGCGACCAGGCAACGGCCGCGCCCTTGTCCCGCTTGTTCGAGGCCTTGGGAAAACAGACAATCTGCTTTGGCCGTCCCGGGGCAGGTGCCATCATGAAACTGGCAGTCAATTCTCTGATACACGGCATCAACCAGACATTGGCCGAAGCCATGACGCTGGCCGAGGCGGCTGGCATCGACAGCGCTTTGGCCTTTGACGTCATCGAAAACAGCGCCGCCTGCGCGCCGATGCTGAAATACCGTCGACCGCTTTATCTGGACGAGTCGGCGCAAGTCGTGACGTTCACCGTGTCACTGGCGCGCAAGGATATGGAGGTCACAGCCAAGCTTGCCGCAGCGCTTGGCACCGCCATGCCTCAGGGCCAAGTGACACTCGACACTCTGATGCAGGCCGAGGCGGCAGGCTATGGCCCACGCGACATGGCATCGATCCTGCCCTTCATGCGAAAGGAGCACCCATGAAAGCAGCCTTGTTTGTCGGCGGTTGGGAAGGCCACGCACCAATGGAGTTCGCTGATTGGTACTGCGACCTGTTGCAAGAGAACGGCGTCGAAGTGAATGTCTACGACTCACTCGAACCGCTGGAGCGTCCCGACGATCTGGCCGACCTGAGCCTGATCACTCCGATCTGGTCCTCGGCGCGGTCAGGCCATCGCGAAGAGTTTGGCAACATGACCAAAGCGCAGGAAGACGGGTTGCTCAAACTCGTCGGAAACGGCTGTGGTCTTGCCGGATGGCACGGGCATATGGGCGACGCCTTTCGTGATCGGCCGACCTATCATTTCCTGATTGGCGGGCAGTTCGTGGCCCATCCGCCGGGATGGCCGGACAATCTGCAACCCGCTGAGGATTACATTGACTACGATGTAACCATCTGCAAACCGGATGACCCTATTGTCAAAGGTATCCGCAGCTTCCGCCTGAGGTCCGAGCAATACTACATGCTGGTCGACCCTTCGAACGAGGTTCTGGCCACCACGACCTTTTCCGGTGACCATCTGTGGTGGATCGAAGGTACAGTCATCCCGGTGGTCTGGAAGCGCCGTTGGGACAAGGGCCGTGTCTTCTATTGCTCCATTGGGCATGAGCTGGACGACCTGAAGACACCACAAGTGACCGAAATCATCCGCCGTGGCGCGCTTTGGGCCGCGGCCGTCAAAAACAACTGATCTGATCGAAAGGACTTCGCCATGAAACTTTTGCGCTATGGTGCACCGGGCAAGGAAAAACCGGGCCTTCTGGATGCGGCAGGCCGCGTGCGCGACCTGTCGGGCGTGGTCGCGGATATTGGTGGAGTTGCCTTGCTCCCCGAAAGTATACTGGCCCTTCAGGAACTTGACGCCGAAAGCCTGCCATTGGTCGAAGGCACCCCGCAAGACGATTTACGCCTTGGCGCCTGTGTGGGCGATATTGGCAAATACATCTGTATCGGCTTGAACTACGCCGATCACGCAGCAGAAGCGGGCATGCCGATTCCTGAAGAGCCAATCATCTTCAACAAATGGACTTCGGCGGTCTGCGGGCCCAACGACACAATCCAGGTGCCGCGCGGCAGCGTCAAAACCGATTGGGAGGTAGAACTGGGCGTGGTGATCGGAAAGCCTGGCGTCTACATCGACGAAGCCGACGCTATGGACCATGTGGCGGGTTTCTGCGTTATCAACGACGTGTCAGAGCGCGATTTCCAGCTCAACCGCGCGGGAACCTGGGACAAGGGCAAAGGCTGCGACACGTTTGGCCCCACCGGGCCATGGCTTGTGACGAAGGACGAAGTCGCAGACATGGACGCGCTCGATATGTGGCTCGACGTGGATGGTGAGCGCATGCAGTCCGGCTCAACTGCGACGCTGATCTTTCGCATTCCGCATCTTGTGTCCTACTGCAGCCAGTTCATGAGCCTGCAATCAGGTGATGTTATCTCGACCGGTACGCCCCCCGGCGTCGGAATGGGCCAGAAACCGCCCCGCTATCTGCATGGCGGAGAAACGGTCACATTGGGCATTTCGGGGTTGGGAGAGCAAAAGAGCCGCGTTCAAAAAGCGCCGTAATGCCAGACCAAAAGCTCGTTTTGACTGAACAAAGTGGCACATGGCAGCTTTGCCAGTGCCCCATGATCTGACCTGTTGGCGTCCAAACGCGCGGTCTCGGAGCCGTCACTTTTCGGTCGACAGGTCGCTGGCAGATTGCTTCTGCGCGATTGGGACAAACGGGGCTGCGACAAGGCCAATGCCCATTGCCACAAAGCCCAGCAATGCGAGGTAGAGCAGGGCCGTCAGGCCAAGCCCGGCCAGCACACAGACCACCAGGAGGGCAAGGGTGGCAGTTGCGGCGGAGGTGGCTTCGGAAATCAGGGTCTTCATTGGGATGGTCTCCATGTTGATCGTTGTTTCGATGGAACCAACATGGGGGCTTGTGTTTACGCCCGTCTGACCGCTTCTTTACAACTCCGTAAAGTTGATGGTGACGCGTAAACCATGAGGCTTTTCCTGGGCAAGCTGCAGCCGCGCGTTGTGCCGGTCGGCAACTGCACGCACCAGCGCGAGGCCTAGGCCACTTCCGTCGCTGTTACGAGCTGCATCCAAGCGCACCATAGGCTTTATCATGTCTTCAAAATGTGACGGATCGACACCTTCGCCATCATCCGACACGCCAATGGAGGTGCCATTCGCAAACAGTGTGATCTGCGATCCACCATGAACAATTGCGTTCTGAATCAGGTTTGCCATGGCCTGGATCAGCATTTTCCGGTCGGCTTGCAAGGTGGCGGGATTGGCGACATCCAAGATGATGGTTTTTGCATTGTCTTCTACAACAGGCCCAAAAATCTCGGCCACTTCGCGTGCCAATTTACCGAGATTCAAAGTCTCGAACCCTTCGCGTCCTTGGCCCGCTTCGATCCGGGCGACACGCATGATGGTATCGAAAATGCCGGACAGGCGGGACGCTTCCTCAAGCGCCGCACTGCGTTCTTCGCCATTGGGTAAGGCTTCCAGACGTGCCTGAAGGCGTGCCAGGGGGGTCCGCAAATCGTGGGCCAAGCTGGCGCTTAGATTTCGGGTTTGGACCACCAGCCGTTCAAGTTCCGATGCGGTCGCGTCAAGCTGAAGAGCAACATCGCCAAGATCATCGGACGATCGAGAAACCCCGGTGCGGGCCTGCAAGTCGCCGGCGGCCAAATCATCAAGTGTGACCTTGATCCGCTGGAACCGCCTTTGAGCCAAAAGACCGGCCCCCAACCCGATCAAAAGCACGAAAACAAGGACAACCCCGGCGGTGCTCCAGAGCACACCACCCAACAGGTCCAGCGCGTCCTCGCTGTCATCCAGTGGCACAGCGATGAGAATTGGTGTGTTTTCGCTGTCGCTCGCGACCAAGACGCGCCAGTCGTCCGAGCGGCGGAAATCGTCATCCAGACTGACTGTTCCGCCCCCGCCACGTGCGGCCCGCGCAAAGGCCTGAGGCAGGTTGCCCAACTCGTCAAGCGGTCGGATTATCAGGGAAAATTCATCGCCGGATGCTTCGTCAACCTCGACAGTGGCAGCAAGGCTCAGAAGCTGGTCATCGACCCTGCGCAACAGGGCATCGCGGCCAAAGGCGAGCGAGGCAAAAATGGCCAGAACCATGCCAAGCGCGAATATTACGGAAAGAAGAAGCGTCAGCTGCAAGGTTGAGGAGCGCACGAGCCACCTCAATCGATTTGCAACCCTACTGGCCAAAAACATACCCTTCCCCCCGTCGGGTCCGCAGTAGTTCCTCGGCAAAGGGTTTGTCAATTTTGGCCCGAAGGCGGCTGATATGGGTCTCAACGACGCTGGTTGTGGGGTCGAAACTTATATCCCAGACCTGTTCCAACAACATCGTGCGCGTCACCAAACGTCCCGGCCTGCGCATGAAATATTCCAGCAGCTTGAACTCCTTGGCCATAAGCTCGATCGCCTTGCCCTGTCGCTCGCAGATGCGTGCCAGAAGATCGAGGCTTATATCTCCATATCGCAGTACGGTTGTTTCGCTGCCGTTTTCCTCACCGCCCGTTCGTCGCCGTCCAAGCGCATTGACGCGTGCTGAAAGCTCTATGAATGCGAAGGGCTTGGTCAGATAATCATCGCCGCCGATCTCGAACCCTTCGACACGATCCTCCACCTCCCCAAGGGCGGTCAGAAAAATCGCAGGTGTGGTGTTTTTTGAGGCGCGCAAAGATCTCAGAACGGAAAGGCCATCAAGGCTGGGCACCATGCGATCAAGGATCAACAGGTCATAGTCTTGGCCCATCGCGGCAAGCAGTGCATCCTTGCCATCTGGAAAATGGTCAATTACGTGACTGAACCGCGCCGGGTTTGCCGGAGGCTGATTTGTCTTAGTTACGCTGCCATATCTGATCTTTCCAGAGCTGCGTGGAAGTTTGCCTCTGCTTCGGCTGGTGGGATATTCCCGATGGGTTCCAGCAGGCGGCGGTTGTT
>NZ_JAEPMO010000206.1 GCF_017643905.1 Marivita sp. | reverse complement strand
CTGCGCCAGACGCTTGGCTGCCCGATCTACAGCGATCTTACCTCCGGGCGTCCTGCCACGCGCGGGGTGCTTTGAGGAACGCTTCGACCTCGGTAAGTGTCGCGTCGTCGAACGCTCCCTGCGCACGAGCCTCTGCCAACACGTCCCACCATGTGCAGAGATGGTGCAGCTGGACGCCGTGATCGCCCAGTGTCTTCGTCGTTTCCGGGAAGATATCGTAGTAAAAGATCACTGCGGTGTGGCCACAGGTGGCCCCGGTTTCACGGATTGCGTCGACAAAGCTCAGCTTTGATCCGCCATCGGTGGTCAGGTCTTCGACCAACAGCACGCGCTGTCCTTCGGTCATGGCCCCTTCAATGCGGGCATTCCGACCGTATCCTTTGGGCTTTTTACGCACATAGGTCATGGGCAGCGCCATGCGTTCAGCCACGAGGGCTGCAAACGGGATACCTGCCGTTTCTCCGCCCGCGATGTTGTCGAATGCCTCGAACCCAGCGTCCCGCATCACCGTGACGGTCAGAAAATCCATGAGTGTCGAGCGGATGCGCGGGAACGAGATCAGCTTGCGGCAGTCGATATAGGTGGCCGAGGGCAGGCCGGACGCGAGGATGAACGGATCATCCGGGCGGAAATTCACCGCGCCGATTTCCAGCAGCATCCGCGCCGTCAGGCGGGCAATTTCATCTTTTGGAGGATGGCTTGCAGGGATCATCGCGGCACTCCTAGTCTTTGCGCCGCTTTATCCGGTTTCGGGTGGCAGGAAAAGGGCTGCAGCGATGGGAAAAGGCCGAAGTCTCGCGACTCCGGCCAAAACTGTCAGTCCTTTACCTTGGTATGGGGCAGAATCCAGTTTGCCATGTATTTATGACCCGGGACGATGTGATCGAACGGGAATTTCGCCATGTGTTTGTGGCCGGGCACGATGTGGGCGAACGGGAATTTCGCCATGTATTTGTGGCCAGGTACGATATGGGCGAACGGGAATTTCGCCATGTATTTGTGACCCGGTACGATATGGGCGAACGGGAACTTGGCCATGTACTTGTGGCCCGGCACAAGCGAGTTCGCGCCCTGCTTGCCATTGATGAGGTGCGGGAAGGGCCAGTTCGCCATGCGCATATGACGTGGGAACGCAAACCGATCCCAGGGCTTGCGACGGCTGATCAGCGGGATCGGGAAGTTCGCCATTCGCGCATGACGCGGGAAGATGGAACCGGTGAAGGGTTTGCGACGGCTGATCAGACCAATCGGGAACGAGGCCATTCTGGCATGACGTGGAAAGATCGAACCGGTGAAGGGCTTGCGATTGCTCAGCAGTCCAAACGGCCAATTCGCCATTCGGCCATGACGTTCGATCCCCATCTCATCATAAGGCTTGCGACGGCTGATCAGTGGGATTGGCCAGTCGGCCATATAGGTGTTCTTTTCAGATGGATCCTTGCGGCGGCTCAGCATGTATGGGTGATCGCTGAGAACGCTCAGCCGGCGGCCATGCGGGTCTTTGACAAAGACATCCTGATTGATGTCGCCCATATCGACCGCGCCATACTGGGCGGCGACCTTGCGGGCGATCTTGGCCACACCCAGTGGCTTGTATTTGCCCCGGACCATGAGGACGGCACCGTCGGGCGACTTGCGTGTCGCATAGGCTTTGGCGGTGTCGGGCAACACATCAGCGTTCTGAAGGCGCTCGGACAGGTCTTTGGCGTCGTGGAAGATATGAATGATGTCCGGAGACACCTTGTGGGCGTAAATGAGTTCGCGTTTCGCGGACTGTGCCTGATCTGCGCTATCGAAGTACCGTGTGATAATCGTCGTCATGGTGCCTCCACCGGGTTGGATTGCGTTGGTGCTGCAGCACGTGTGGCCTGTGTCAGGTCACCCCGGCCCGCGAGCGGGAAGATCAGGAGAACGGCAATCACAAGGAACGCCATCTCCATCGAGAAAACTGCATTGTAGGGTGTTTCGACCGAAAGACCATTTCCGCCAGCGGGCATGGCAGCAATCAGATCGCGGACCCAACCCGCGAGGGCCATGCCGACCCCTGCTGCGGAAGCCTGCACGCTGCCCCATGCCCCAAGCGCGAGGCCGACTTTTTCTTTCGGGGCGGCGCGCATCGTTGCTGTAAGCGTGGAATGGCCAAAAAGGCCTGCGCCGATACCGATCATCAGCGTTCCGACCAGAAAGGCGGTCGTCCCACCACCATACGCCGAAAAGATAATTGCTGCGAAACCGGGAATGCCGATCAGCGCCCCCGTCAGCGAGGTCGCAGACGGCAGCCCTCCACTGCCCAGCGTGCGGGAGGCGATCCCGAAGCCAAGCAGCGTGCCACCTGCCAGAAGCGCAGTCAGCTTGGTTGTGCTGGCGACGGAAAGGCCAAGCGCTTCGCCGCCATAGGGTTCAAGCAGAACATCCGCCATGCCGAAGCCGAAGGTGCCAAGGGCAATGACGATCAACAAACGCAACATACCTGCGTTCTGCATGAGTTGTGCCCATGCGTCGCGAAACGCGATGTCGGGCGCTGCAGCCATGGCCTGCGCACGGACGCGGTCGCGGGCTTCTTGTTTCCACATGGCAAGGAAGTTCAGTGCGACGGTCACAACCGCCGTGCCTTGGATCACCTGGATCAATCGACCCGGGGAATAGTTCTCAAGCAGCGTGCCGTAGATGATCGCGCTGAGCACCATGCCGAACAAGAGCATGACATACATCAGGCCAACCACTTTGGGCTGATCTGCTTCGTCCACGAGATCCGTCGCCAAGGCGAGGCCTACGGTCTGCACCATGTGCACGCCCGCACCGACCAGGAGGAAGGACAGTCCGGCGGAACTGTACCCGATCCAAAGCGGGGCATCGAAGGCCTCGCCATAGCCGGAGAGGACCAGCAGGGCGAACGGCATGATGGCAAAGCCACCGAACTGGTAGAGCGTGCCTTTCCAGATATAGGGCAGGCGGCGCAGTCCCAGCGCGGATTTGTGCACATCGGATTTGAAGCCGATCAATGCACGGAACGGGGCAAAGATGATGGGTAAAGCCAGCATCGTGCCGACAAGGCTTGCCGGAACGGACAATTCGACGATCATCACACGGTTCAGCGTTCCGACCAGCAGAACCAGCGCCATGCCGACGGTCACCTGAAACAGGGACAGACGCAGGAGGCGGGACAGCGGTACGCCGTCCGACGCGACATCTGCAAAGGGCAGGTAGCGCGGGCCGATGGTCGCCAGTCTGTGCAGAACGATGCGACGGTAGTCGAACATTCCGGAGCACCTTTTTCAAAGCCGCAGCGCAGAACAAACCCGACGTGCGACTGAAGTCCGGGGAATGCGGGCCCGACACAAACGGTCGGGTCCACATTGCTGAGATGCGGTTACAACTGCGGTTGCAACTGCGATGGCTGGATCAAGGCCTGCGTCGACGTGCCATCCGGCAGGATGATCGTGACTTGCAGGCTGCCATCTTGTTGCGGCACGGCATAGCTGGCCTTGGCCGTATCTGACTGCGGTGCGAGCAGCTGCGCAGACGCTTCGGTGCTGCTCAGTTCTTCGCCGACAAGGTAGTTGTTGTACCAGTCGACCTTGCTGAGAACAGCGACGTGCACTGCAAAGGATCCAACGGCAACCGCGCCAAGGAAGACAGGAACGCCCACCGCAGGTGGGACAACGAGCCACATTTTTGCGTTATTCATGCTGTGATCCCCTTATCCGAGCCACGGTGTGGACACCGCGACCAGAAAATGCGCGAGCAGTGCGATTGCACCGAATACGCGCGTTCCATCGATTAGGTAGCTGTGGACTTCCTCAGCCTCCTTCAAGGTCAAACCGGTCGGCCAGACCTTGCCTTCGTCGTCTGCAGACATTTTGAACTCCTTCTTCGGGTTGGTTCGAGTTGGTTACGGAGCGCTATGGACGTGGGCGGCGTGCCCTTGTCGATCGGCCTGCACCCCTAGAGAGCCGATCTGAAACCTCTGTAAGTATAATTGGGATAAGTGTGTAATAAAAAACTGACACTAGCAATTGTAATCTTAAATTTACACATTAGGCCTGTGACGACATAGCCGCACAAACGGGTGGTAATTCTCTATTTTTCAGATGGTTGAGGGCAGATCGGCATGGGATTGCCACTGTCCGCAATCGCGCAAAGATGGGGCGATTGGTTGGAATTTGGGCAGAAACGCTGATTCCCCCGCGTCAAATGCGACGAATCCAAGCACTTGAGGGAGAACTGGAATTTGTGTGTGCGAAGCGTTCAGCAGCGGCTGTAAATCATGCCCCAGAAATTCCGATTGGGCATCAGATCGGCGACTGCAAGTTGTTTCAGATACCGACCACCAAGCATATATGCCTCGAACTCGCCCTGCGCCGCGCATTGCCACTGTTCGGCGTCACCGCTTTGCCACTGCACATGGTGCACCAATTCATGCAGCAGCACTTCGCGCCAAAGAGGATTGTCCATCGGCTGGTCGAAAGTTTCGGACTCGTCGTACTGATGTGCCGAGAGCAGATAAATTGTGCCATGTGGCCCATCAGTGGCGGCATAAAGCGCGTTGATCCGTTCGTCGACGCCATCGTCCGGCATCAAATGCGCGACGCCGGTGTAAAATTCCCGTGTAAGCTCTTCAGGACTCAGTTGCAGCACGATTGGGAGCGGCACGTTTTGGGTATCGTAGCTTGAGTGATCGCCAATCCATTCAAGCAATGCATCCAACAATAGCTCCATCGGGAAGCCCTTTCGCACCTGACCTCCCGAAACCAGAATAAGGCGTGTGCGATCAAAGTCGTAAGCGCTGACCAAATTCAAACTGCTGTAGTGGCGCCCTGCCAAATGAATTGGCGGCACAGAGCGCGTCGCCTGTGTTTTGTGCGCTTTTTGGGCAGGCTCACCTTCGGTTCTGGTGAACCGCAGTCATGCGCCTTCGCCTTGGCGCGCCTGTTTCAATGGGCGGAAAACCGTTCCGATCTTACGCGCCAACCCGCCAATGCAGCGGCATCATCGGATCGAAAACCGTGACCGGTCCATCATCCGTTTCGATTTGGGTGGGATAGCTGACCGGTACACCTTTGGTCAGAGTGATCGTATCGTCGTTGGGCCGGAGGCCATAGAACCCCGGACCGTTCAGGCTGGTAAACGCCTCCAACCGGTCAAGCGCTCCGTCCTGTTCGAACACTTCTGCAAGAATGGACAGCGTATTGGTCGCGGTGAAACAGCCAGCACAGCCGCAGGGCAGCAACTTGTTGGCGTCTGTATGCGGTGCGCTGTCGGTGCCAAGGAAAAACGTCGGATCGCCGCTGGTCGCGGCGCGGCGCAGGGCAAGCCGGTGTTCTTCACGCTTGGCCACGGGCAGGCAGTAATAATGCGGTTTGATCCCTCCGGCGAGGATGTGGTTGCGATTGATCACCAGATGATGCGTGGTGATCGTGGCTCCCAGGTCAGGCCCCCCTTCGGAGGCGTATTCCACGCCCTGCATCGTTGTGATGTGCTCCATCACCACGCGCAGACCCGGTGTCGCGCGGCGGATCGGATCCAGCACCCGTTCGATGAACACCGCCTCGCGGTCGAAGATGTCGATCTCGCTGTTGACCACTTCGCCATGCACACAAAGCGGACAGCCGATCTCGGCCATCTTTTCAAGCACTGGGCGCACCTTGTCGAAATTGGTCACACCCGAGGCCGAGTTTGTCGTGGCGCCTGCCGGATACAGCTTGACTGCAGTGATCAACCCGTCGGCATGGGCGCGCGCAAGGTCGTCCGGGTCGGTCGCTTCCGTCAGGTATAGTGTCATCAGCGGCGTGAATCCCGATCCCTCCGGAAGTGCCGCCAGAATGCGCTCCCGGTACGCAGCAGCCTCCGCACCTGTGACAACGGGCGGAACAAGGTTCGGCATGATGATCGCGCGTGCAAAATGACGTGCGGATTCAGGAGCCACGGCACGCAGCAGTGCGCCATCGCGCAAGTGCAGGTGCCAGTCGTCGGGGGTGCGG
>NZ_JAEPMO010000184.1 GCF_017643905.1 Marivita sp. | reverse complement strand
TCCACAGCGCGGACATGCGCCTGCGCGATGCGGCGGCCAGTGCCGAACTGCTGCAATACATGGGCTACGAGGAGCTGGATCGGCAGGAGAACGTCACACGCTTCCACGTGCCCGGCGGCAACGAGGCCAATGTAATCGACATCACACAGGTCAACGCGCCCGGCGCGGATCAGGGGGCCGGTTCGGTGCACCACATCGCGTTTTCCGTGGACAACCGAGAAAAGCAGCTCGAAGTGCGCAAGGCGCTGATGGACACGGGCTATCAGGTGACGCCTGTGATCGACCGCGACTACTTCTACGCGATCTATTTCCGCACGCCGGGTGGGGTGCTGTTCGAAGTCGCCACCAACGAGCCGGGCTTTGACCGCGACGAGGACACGGCACATCTGGGCGAAGCGCTCAAGCTGCCGACACAGCACGAGCATCTGCGCAAGGTTCTGGAAGAAAAGTACCTGGAGCCGATCGTTGACTGACTACATGACGCGCGAAACCAAGGGCACGCCCGGCGCGCCCTTGGTGTTCACCTTCCATGGCACAGGTGGAGACGAAACCCAGTTTCACGGGTTGGCGGAACAGCTTTGGCCGGGGGCACATGTCGTATCCCCACGCGGTGACGTGTTGGAACACGGGATGAACCGCTATTTCCGACGTACGGGCGAAGGTGTCTATGACATGGACGATCTGGCCAAGCGGCGTTTGGCGATGGCCGAATTCATCCGGTCCAAGATCGCTGAAACGGGCGCGACGCGGGTGATCGCGCTTGGATATTCAAATGGCGCGAACATCGCGGCGGCGGTGGCGTTCGAAGATCCTGACCTGTTCACCGATGTGATCGCAATGCACCCGCTGATTCCGTGGACCCCGGCCCCGCAGACCGGCCTGGCGGCAACACGCTGGCTGATCACGGCAGGTGAACGCGATCCGATCTGCCCGGCACCGTTGACCCGATCCCTGACCGATTACCTGCGTGCGCAAGGTGCCGATGTGATCGAGCATTGGCACCCCGGCGGGCATGAATTGGTGCAATCCGAACTGGCCGCCATACAGGCCAACATGCTCTGAACGAAAAAACGCCCCCGGCCAATCATGGTGCGGGGGCGTTCTGTTTTCCAGCTTCAGCTTTTTGACCATCAGCGGAACAAGGCCTTCAAAAGGTTGCGCATCATGTCACCACGGGCTTCGTGGGCTGCGCGGATGGCGTCGCGGTGGCGGGCGTCTTTGGCATATTCGATCATTTGTCTTTCCTCACGTTTGCAGAATTTAACTGTCCCTTATGTGGAGGCTATGTAAGATTGCGACAAACGAGACTTTTCACAGCTTCAGTTAAGTTATACTTATGTGAACATGAGCGACCGCCTGCCCCCTTTGACCGCTTTGCGCGCCTTTGAGGCCGCCGCGCGTCACATGTCCTTTGCGCAGGCCGCTGCGGAATTGCATGTGACCCCTGCTGCGCTGTCCTTTCAGATCAAGTCGCTTGAGGAACATCTGGGCGCACCGGTGTTCCGACGTTTGAACCGTGCGGTCGAACTCACGCCCGAAGGCGTGGCGTTACAATCAGGCGTGAGAGACGGGTTCGACCTGATCCTTGCGGCATGGCGATCGGCCCGCAGACAGGCGCAATCGAACATTCTGACAGTAACAGCGGGTCCCGCGTTCACCGCCAAGGTGCTTGCGCCGCGCCTTTTTGAATTTGCGCAAGCTCACCCGGATATTGACCTGCGATTTTCGGCAAGCTTGCGATTGGTCGATTTTGTCCGCGACGACGTAGATGCCGCGATCCGGTTTGGCTATGGCCCGGATGAAGGGCTCTATTCCCGCGTGCTGATGCGAGATTGGTTTGCACCGATGATGACACCTGCGATGGCCAAGGTGTACGACACACCGGAAAAACTATGCAGCGCACCGCTGATCTTTGACGACAGCGTCGATTTCCTGCGGCCCCGCGCGGACTGGGCACAATGGTTCCGGGCAAACGGGATCACCCCGCCAAAGCTGACGGGATCGCATTTCAGCCATGCCGATCACGCTGTGGATGCAGCGCTGTCGGGGGGTGGCGTTGTCATGGCCCGCAGCACCCTGGCTGCCGGGGCGTTGAACGACGGGCAACTCGTAGCACCCTTCGACATAGCTTTGTCGACGGACGCGCATTTCCGCTTTGTCTGCCCGGTGGGACACGAAAAGAAACCGCAGGTCGCGGCGTTTTCGGATTGGCTCGACAAAAAGATAGGGGCTTTGGTGGCGCAACTGCCAGAGAAGCAGCTGATCCCGGTCGATCAGATATGAAAAAGCCCGGGGGGAGACCCGGGCTTGTAGGTTTTAGGAAAGTCGTTCGATTTCTTCTTTTAGTCGGAGTTTCTGCTTTTTAAGCGACGCGATCATCAGGTCATCCGAACCTGGGGCGCGTTGGGCCTGTTCGACCTCTTCAGACAGGGTTTGGTGCTTCCGCTTCAGTTCCTGAAGATGTGAAGTCAAGCTCATGAAGTCCTCCTGTGACTGATTGGATCTTCAGTCGATCACAGTTTTACAAATCTGTCACGCTGCACCCGCATGGTTGGTGAATTATGGCTGACTGCGACGCATTACGGGGCGGTTTTGAACCGGAAACGGCAACGCCTGCGCGGATCGCAATACTTTCGATACCAGCTCTGTATACGAATCGGCATCTCTCTCGTGGCTTTCGCCGCGATGCAGCACGAGCGGCGGGTGAGAAACGAACGCCGAACGCCGCTCCTTGCGACCGCGCAACAGGACAAGACGTGCGGGACGAGTGCTGCGCGGATGGATCGGCCAAAGCTCAAGCGCACCCAAGCAGGCGAAAAACGCACTCATGAGTTCGGGCAGACGGTCCGCCCGCTGGATGAAGGTTGCGACACCACCGGGCTTGAGCCGTTTCGACGCGACGCTCACCCATTTTTCCAGAGGCAGGGCGCCCGACCGCGAAACCGCCCGTTCCTGCGACCGTGCCGCAACTGCGCGGAAATCCTCGAAATAGGGGGGGTTGGCGATGACGTGGTCGAAACGCTGCGATTTGACGGCAGGCGGCAGATTGGACAGGTCAGCACAGTGCACGGACCCGGCCAAACCGTTGTCGTCCATATTGCGTTGCGCCAAAGCGGCATAGGCAGGTTGCATTTCCACCCCGGTGCAAAGGATTCCCGGCACGCGCTTGGCCAGACAGGCCAACGCAGCGCCACCGCCACAACCCAATTCAAGCACGCTGTCCCCGGTTTCCGCCGGGATCGAGGCCGCAAGCAAGACCGGATCGACGCCCGCGCGATATCCGTCCTTTGGCTGCCACAAACGAACCGCTCCGCCCAGAAAATCGTCGCGGGTCAACTCGTCCCCCGCAAAGGGGTCAGTCCTCAAACTTGACACCGTATTCGCGCAAGACACGCCTTGCGTCGTCAAGCTCATCGCTTCGGACCATGAGGCGGCGTGGCAAAATGCCGATGGAGCCTTCGAGGATGCTCATGTTTACGTCCAATTCAAAGCTGTCTATACCCTCGTCCTCAAGAACGGCTCGGGCGAGCGGTATCAGTGTGATGTCATTGGTGCGCAAAAGCTCTTCCATGACCATGATGTAGGAACACCGGGCCCGCTTTGTCGAGCCTTCCTGAAGGAATGGTGATCATGTTGGATAAACAAAGTCAGAAACCGCATGATCGGCTGGCAGAAGCGCTGGCGGATGACATGGCCGAAGTGAACACGCTGATCCGCACGAGGATGGCCTCGGAACACGCGCCGCGCATTCCCGAAGTGACCGCGCATCTGGTCGAGGCGGGGGGCAAACGCCTGCGCCCAATGCTGACGCTCGCAGCGGCACGGATGTGCGGCTATGAGGGCGACAACCACGTAAAGCTGGCCGCGACGGTTGAGTTCATCCACACCGCGACGCTGCTGCATGACGACGTGGTGGACGAAAGCGAAAGGCGGCGGGGACGGCCCACCGCGAACCTGCTGTGGGACAACAAATCGAGCGTTCTGGTCGGCGACTACCTGTTCGCGCGGTCGTTCCAGTTGATGACCGAGACCAACAACATCCGCGTGCTGCGCATCCTGTCTGATGCGGCGGCCACCATTGCGGAAGGCGAGGTCTTGCAGATGACGGCGGCGCAGGATCTGCGCACGACCGAAGCGATCTACCTGCAGGTGGTGCGCGGCAAGACGGCGGCGCTGTTTTCCGCCGCAACCGAAGTCGGCGGCGTGATTGCCGACATGGACGAGGCGCAGATCAAGGCACTGTTCGACTATGGCGACGCTTTGGGCATCGCGTTCCAGATCGTTGACGACCTGTTGGATTACTGGGGATCGGATGCCACCGGCAAGAATGTCGGCGACGATTTCCGCGAACGCAAGCTGACGCTGCCGGTGATCAAGGCGGTCGCCTTGGGGAACGACGAAGAACTCGCGTTCTGGAAACGCACCATCGAAAAGGGGCGTCAGGAAGAGGGCGATCTTGAGCACGCGATTGCGCTTTTGAACAAGCACGGCACGCTTGAGGCGACACGGGCGGAAGCCAATGACTGGATCGCCAAGGCACGCTCCGCACTGGCCACGCTGCCAGAGCACCCGATCCGCGAAATGCTCGACGATCTGGCCGATTACGTGGTGGCGCGGGTCAACTGACCCCGGCACCAAAGGTTTGCGTTGCCACCACCCACCAATCGGGTTGGGCACCTGCAATGCGGGCCTGCGCGGCGCTGGCAGATGCCTCATCCCGGTAAATCCCGAAACAGGTCGAACCTGATCCGGACATCCGCGCAAGCTGTGCATCGCCAAGTGCCGCGAGCGCGTCACCGATGACGGGCGCATAGGCGATTGCCGGGTCTTGCAGGTCGTTGCGCTGCGCAGCCAGCCAAACCAGCCAGCCGCCATCCACTGGCATCGGGTCCATGGGTGGGTTTCGTTTGGACGACAACGCACCAAAGACGTCCATGGTCGGAACATGGGCGCCGGGGTTGACCAGCACCAGCCAAAAACGCGGGCAGTCTGGCACATCGCTCAGCACGTCACCGATGCCCTGCATCCTCTGCGGCTGTGACCCCAGACACACCGGAACATCTGCACCGAGACCAAGCGCCAGATCAGGACGTCCAACCGCGCGCAGGATGGCGGCCGCATCAGACGATCCGCCCCCGATCCCCGCCCCATGGGGCAGGTTCTTGGTCAGGGCGACCTGCGCCGTCACAGCGGCACGGTCCAGAGCCTTCCAGACAAGGTTGCGCGGGTCGTTGGGCACACCGTCGGAAAAGGGACCATCCACCGTCAAAGACGTGCGATCCGCAGAAGTGACCGACAGGGCATCTCCGACACGAGCAAAGACCACAAGGGAATCAAGCAGATGATAACCGTTGGCCTTCTGGCCAGTGACATGCAGAGCGAGGTTGATCTTGGCCGGAGCGAATTCAGTCGCTGCTGTCATTCGCCACCTGGAGCGGCGGCGCTCCCTCGTCCGCCAGAACCTGATCCAGACCGACATCCAGCTTGGCGCGGATGCGCTCTGCGTTCACCTCTTCGGCGGTCGAGCTGTAGACGACAAACGACAAGGCCCGCCGCCACTGGAACCGCGCCTCGGTCTTGCGGCCCACGGCCCAGTAGACATCGCCCAGATGGTCGTTGACGATTGGATCAACCGGCATCAGTTCGGCAGCCCGTTCCATGTGGCCAACGGCTTCTTCGTAGCGGCCAAGGCGGTACAGCACCCAACCCAGGCTGTCGATGATGTAGCCGCTGTCGGGCTGCGCTGCGGCGGCACGTTCGATCATGTCGAGCGCCTCGTCCAACTTGATCTTCTTTTCGACCAAGGAATAGCCAAGGTAGTTGAGCACCTGCGGCTGATCCGGGTTCAGCTCCAAAGCTGCGCGGAAATCGGCCTCGGCCTCGTCCCAGCGATCAAGCCGCTCAAAGCAGATCGCGCGGGCATAGTGCAGGAACCACTGGCTTCGGGTTTCCATTTCAAAGAGGTCCAGCGCCTTCGTGTAGGCGTCGATGGCCTCTTGATAGCGCTCCAGCTGCCGCATCGTATCGCCCAGCGTCGAATGGACGATGGGCTGATCACCATGGGTCTTGGCCAGTTTCTGCAACACTTCGACCGCCGCATCCACCTTGTTGCTGTCGCGCAGGGCGGCGGCGCGGCCCAGTTCGGCGGCGTGATAAGCCGGGTGGTCTTCGGGCACCTCGGCATAGGCTTTGACGGCAAGCGCGGACTGGCCCATATCGTCCAGCAGGCTGGCGGTCAGCAAAATGGCGTCGATGTGATCGGGGCGCAGGTATTCCGCCACCCGCGTGTAGAGCAGGGTAAATTCGTCATTCGCCTCGTTCGCAAGGGCAGCGGCGAGTGTGTAGAACACTTCAGCCAGACCATCGCGCGCCCCGCGGATATGGGTAAAGGGGATTGCTTCGCCCGTTTGCAGCGCATCGCGCATCAGGCTCAGGCCGGGGTCAAGCTCTGCGCCAAAGGCGGTCTCGATCAGCGTCAGGGCATCGTCGTTGCGGTCAAGCTGGCTCAGGACTTCGACATGGGCCATGACGCCGCGCCGGGTGAGTTGCATGCCTCCGGTGCCCGCGTTTTCGAGGATCGCCGCAGAGCTTTCGAAATCCCCAACCGACGCCAGAGCCAAGGCTTTGTGATACATCGCGAAATTGCGCATACCCTGCTGTTTGGACAGATCGTCGAACTGCACAAGGGTTGCCGACATGTCGCCACGGCCCAGTTGCGACCACGCCAGAAGAAGCCCATCGACCAAGGGACCGACACCGCGGTCCTCGTTCACCTTGGCAACGAGCGCATCGTAATCCTCGGCCGCTGCCAGTTGCGCGACAATCGCCATTTGCGCGACCTGGCTGCGATGGCCGTCATTGACCAGCTTGTTGGACAGCGCGGCGGCCCGCTCCAAGTCGCCGAGCGACATCTCGGCCAGTGCCGCCCGTTCGAGGATCACGGGGTTTTCAGGGTCATGCATGACCGCGCGCCCATAGTAGGACGCCGCCGCCTGAATATCGCCTTCGATGCTGGCCTGCCGGCCGGCAAGGTAATCCCCCGACAGACTGTTGGCGAACACGCCTCCGGGTGTCATCAGGCAGAGCGCAAGCGCCGCAGTTCCCAGAAGCCGTTTCATGCTCGATTGCGCCATGTCTGTCTCCTTGAAAAAGGCGAATTTGGCGAAGCGTAGCGCGGCGGTTGGGCACACGCAACCAAAGCAAAAGGCCGGGCGTTGGCCCGGCCTCGTCGCTTTACATGTTCGGATAGTTCGG
>NZ_JAEPMO010000244.1 GCF_017643905.1 Marivita sp. | reverse complement strand
ACCTGCCGCACATCGCCGTGCCCAGCCTTGTCCTGAGTGGACGGTTTGACGATCAAAGCCCGCTGGACCTGTCCGAAACGCTTGTGCGACAGTTGCCCAACGCGCGACTGGAGGTCATCGACGGCGGCCATGGTCTATTGTTCAACGAAGACGCCGCCATTGACGCGGTTCTGTCCCATTTCGAGGAGATCCTGACATGACCACTGCAAAGATCGCCGTGATCGGCCTTGGTTCCATGGGCTATGGCAGCGCCGCTTCGGCTTTGAAAGGCGGGCTGGTGGTGCATGGCTTTGACCTGGCCAAGGACGCGATGGACCGGTTTCGCGCCGCAGGAGGCGCAGCGGGGACGCTGGACACGATCGCCGGCGACCTTGCCGCCGTCATGGTTGTCGTGCTCAACGCAGCGCAGACCGAGGACGTTCTGTTCGGGGCCAAAGGCATTGTGCCCCAGATGCGCCCCGGCAGCGTGGCAATTGCCTGCGCCACCGTCTCGCCCGCTTTCGCGCGCCAGATGGAGGAACGCTGCGCGGCGTTTGGAGTCCACTACCTCGATGCACCGATCTCTGGCGGCGCTCTCAAGGCTGCGTCGGGGTCGCTGACCGTCCTCGCTTCGGGCACTCCCGCCGCGTTTGATGCGGCGGAGCCGGTTTTGGCGGTCACGGCGGAAAAGGTCTATCGCCTCGGCGATCACGCCGGTCCCGGATCGGCCATGAAGGCCGTCAACCAGTTGCTGGCTGGCGTACATATCGCAACCATGGCCGAGGCGATGACCTTTGGCATGACGCAAGGCGTGTCGCCCGAGGCGTTCATGGAGGTGATCCCGCAATGCGCGGGGACGTCGTGGATGCTTGAAAACCGAGGGCCGCACATCGTCGATGGTGACTACACACCCCGTTCCAGTGTGAACATCTGGCCCAAGGATCTTGGGATCGTTCTGGATATCGCCCGCAGCGCCGGTTTCGGCGCCCCCTTGGCGGCGGCAGCAATGCAACAGTTTCTTGCTGCCGCTGGCTCGGGCCTTGGCCAAGAGGATGATGCGGCGGTTGCCAAGGTCTACGCCCGCAACGCCAACCTGAAATTGCCCGGACACACGGGTGGCGGCACCGAATGACGACCCGACTTGGCTGCATCGCTGACGACTTCACCGGGGCGACCGATCTCGCGGGGCTTCTGGCGCGCAGCGGTTTTCCCGTGTCGTTGCGGATTGGCGTACCCGAAGCAGCCCCGTCGGCCACCAGCTCTTTCGAGGTGATCGCACTCAAATCCCGCACTGCCCCTGTCGCACAGGCCGTCACTGAAACACGCGCGGCGCTGGCCTGGCTCAAAGCGGCAGGTGCCACGCGTTTCTTCTGGAAATACTGCTCGACCTTCGACAGCACGCCAGAGGGGAACATCGGCCCGGTTGCCGAGGCGTTGATGGCTGAACTTGGCACCGATCAGACGGTCTATTGCCCTGCGTTTCCGGAAAACGGCCGCACCATCTTCATGGGCACGCTGTTCGTGGGCCAAGAACCGCTTCATGAGAGCCCGATGAAGGACCATCCGCTGACGCCGATGCGCGACAGCAATTTGATGCGTTTGTTGTCCCCTCAGGTTCAGCGACCCGTCGGTCTGATCGATCGTCTTTGTGTGGCAAGAGGCCCAGTCGCCATCCGAGCGGCATTGGCAGACCACCATTCGAAGGGTCACGCCCATATCGTTGTGGACGCGGTCGCAGCCGAAGACATTGAGGCCATCGCGGCGGCTTGCCATGACATGCCTCTGCTGACCGGTGGGTCCGCGCTGGCCATGCCCCTGCCCGCGCTCTATCAGGCCGACGGTTGGATCGCCGCCGACGCCACGAACGCGACACGGCCAGACGTCGCGGCGGAAACGATCATCTTGTCGGGCAGTTGCTCTGCAATGACGAACCGCCAAGTGGCGTCGTATCTTGCAACCGGCGCGCCCGCCTTGCGTCTTGACCCGTTGAGATTGGCTGAAGAAGGCACCGCGCCCGCCCTCGACTGGCTTGCCACGCAAGACATGGCGCGGGCGCCGCTGATCTACGCCACCGCTGAACCCGCAAGCGTGAAGACCGCACAGGCCCGTTTGGGGGTGGCCGCTGCGGGAGAGATCGTCGAAACCACGCTTGCCGCCTGCGCCCGCGCCGCGCGCGATGCGGGCGTGGGAAGGTTGATCGTCGCCGGCGGTGAAACCTCGGGCGCTGTGACACAGGCTCTGGGTGTCGATCGCCTTGATATTGGCCCAGAGATCGCGCCCGGCGTCCCTTGGACCTTCTGCCGTTCACAAGGTCGCCATATCGCCCTAACGCTGAAATCCGGCAATTTCGGGCAGCCGGATTTCTTTAGCCAAGCCCGGCAGAGCCTCGAGAACCCATGACACCCGAATCCGCGCTGCGCGAGCAGATCTGCCTTCTTGCAAAATCGTTGTTTGACCGTGGGCTCACAGGAGGCAGCACCGGGAATATCTCGGCGCGAACGCCAGACGGCGGCCTCTTGGTAAGCCCGACCGGCACCAGTTTTGGTCGGCTGGACCCGTGTCGCTTGTCTCGCTTCGACGCGCGAAGGCAGTTGATCGACGGGGACCAGCCGACCAAGGAAATGCCGCTGCACACCGCGTTTTACGAGACGCGCTCGACAGCGGGCGCAGTGGTGCACCTGCATTCCTGCCATTCTGTCGCCTTGTCGATGATGCCCGATGCAAATCCCGACAATTTTCTGCCGCCCTTGACACCGTATGCGATCATGAAGCTCGGCAAGGTCAAGCTTCTGCCGTTCTTCCTGCCCGGCGATCCGGCCATGGGCGACGCGGTGCGGGGCCTTGCGGGCAAACGGACAGCGGTGATGCTGGCCAACCATGGACCTGTTGTTGCGGGTGCGGATGTCGAGGCGGCTTGCAATGCCATCGAAGAGTTGGAGGACACCGCCCGCCTCGCGATGTTGACGCGTGGCCTGTCGCCGCGGATGCTGTCGTCAGAAGATGTGCAGCGCGTCGTCACCAAGTTCAACGTGGAGTGGGACACGTGAAGCTTTCTGCCAATCTTGGGTTTCTCTGGTCAGAGTTATCGCTGCCTCAGGCGATCCACGCAGCCAAGACGGCAGGGTTCGATGCGGTGGAATGCCACTGGCCGTATGATACCCCAGCCGAGATGGTCGCCCAGGCTTTGGCCGATACCGGCCTAACGATGCTTGGCCTTAATACCCGGCGCGGCGATGTCGCTGCGGGGGAAAATGGACTTTCCGCATTGCCCGGTCGATCCGCAGACGCCCGTGCCGCAGTGGATGAGGCGCTCGCCTATGGGGCGGCAATCGGGGCGCGGGCCGTGCACGTCATGGCGGGTCGCGCATCTGGGTCAGCTGCCGAAGAGGCGTACATCGAGACTTTGCGTTATGCCGCAGAACAAGCTGCCGGGCTTGGCATGGTGATCCTGATCGAACCGCTCAACCGTCACGATGCCCCCGGTTACTTTCTGCGCACGACTGATCAAGCGGTTGCAATCATGGACGCGGTCGGGTCCCCGGCTCTGCGGCTCATGTTCGACTGCTACCATGTGGGCCGAACCGAGGGTGACGTGATCCACCGGCTGCGGAGCCTCCTGCCAAGAATTGGTCATGTGCAGATCGCTTCGGTTCCCGACCGCGGCGCCCCGGATCATGGCGAATTGAACTACCTCGCCATCTGCTCCGAACTTTCCGGAATGGGATATGCCGCCCCAATCGGTGCGGAGTACAAGCCTCTGGGGCCGACCGAACCGACCTTGGGGTGGCTTACCAGCCTGCGCGAAATTTGAATACTCCATGGTGCCGGACCCCAGCAGCAGCGTTCATGGATAATCAACGATCTTCCGGGTTCCGTCAGCGTCTGCTACGCAAACTCAGTGCGCCACACATGCATACGGCATCGGTTGCCCTCTTCGAGCAAAGCGAGGAAGACGTATCGGGTCCGTT
>NZ_JAEPMO010000075.1 GCF_017643905.1 Marivita sp. | reverse complement strand
GAACGGCTGGTTCAGAAGGGTATTGTCCTAGGGAGCCATGACGACAGCACATCGGAGGACCGCGGGGAATGGGCCGCGCGCGGCGCCACGGTCAGCGAATTTCCCGAAACGCTCGAGGCGGCGCAAGCGGCGCGGGACGATGGTGCGCATATCGTGTTGGGCGCACCCAATGTCGTGCGTGGGGCCAGCCATGCCGGGAATATCGCGGCATCGGAACTTGTGGCGCACGGCCTTTGTGATGCGCTTGCGTCGGATTACCATTACCCCTCGCCGTTGCGCGCAGCCTTCCGGCTGGAGGAGTTGGGCCTGTGCGATCTCGCCTCTGCTTGGGCCATGCTGTCCTCCGGTCCAGCGCAGATGCTTGGCCTTGCGGATCGTGGCACCCTTCAACCGGGCAAGCGGGCGGATCTGATTGTCGTTGATCCAACGACTCGCCGTGTGGAAGCAACCATTGCAGCAGGTCGTGTCGCGCATCTTACCGGCACGGTCGCGGAGCGGTTTCTGCGCAGTTAAGCCCGCTTGATGTGGTTCACATGGCCCATCTTGCGGCCGGGCTTCACCTCGGCCTTGCCGTAGAGGTGCAAGGCGCAATCCGGCGTTTTCGCCAGTTCCGGCACGCGGTCCATATCGTCGCCGATGAGGTTCTCCATCACCACGTCCGCATAGCGCTGACCGTCACCCAAGGGCCAACCCGTGATGGCACGGATATGTTGTTCAAACTGATCCACGGTGCAGCCGTTCTGGGTCCAGTGACCAGAATTGTGAACGCGCGGCGCAATTTCGTTCACGATCAGACCGCCTGACGTGACGAAGAGTTCGACCCCCATGACACCGACATAGTTCAATGCGTTTGCAATCTTGGCGGCCAGCAATACGGCATCTGTGCGCTGGCTCGCCGTCAGGCGCGCTGGAACGGTCGTGGTCCGCAGGATACCGTCGCTGTGGAAATTCTCTCCGGGGTCGAAGGCAGCGACTGCGCCATCCAGACCCCGCGCGGCGATCACCGAGACTTCATGCGAGAAATCGATAAATCCTTCCAGAATTGCGGGTGCCCCCTGCATGTCGGCCAAGGCCTGCGCTGCGTCGTCACGCGCCATGATACGCGCCTGTCCTTTGCCATCATAGCCAAAGCGGCGGGTTTTCAGGATCGACGGGGCGCCGATCTGATCAAGCGCTGCCTCAAGGCTGGCGGCGTCGGTGATGTCGGCAAAAGGTGCAGTTTGAAGACCCAGATCCCGAAGAAAGGTCTTTTCCGTCAACCTGTCCTGACTGACCCGAAGCGCCTCGCGGCCCGGATGGATCGGGGCGAGATCCTGTAACAGGTCCAGTGCTGAGGTTGGAATGTTCTCGAACTCGTAGGTGATGATGTCCACCGATTGACCAAAGGCGCGCAACGCGGCCTCGTCATCATAGGCGGCGGTCGTCACCTGATCCGCGACCTGTCCTGCCGGAGGATTCGCGCCGGGCTCATAGATATGGCAGCGAAATCCAAGACGGCTGGCCGCGACCGACAGCATTCGTCCCAGTTGACCACCGCCGATAATGCCGATGGTCGATCCGATGGGGAGGGCAAGCGTCATGGGTGTTATCCGTCGTCAGAAGGAGCGTCAGGGATGGAGGCCGAGAGGTCAGCGCGCCATTGGTCAAGGCGGGCGGCGAGATCGGCATCCTGCAGCGCCAGAATCCCGGCGGCCATCAAACCGGCATTCGCCGCACCGGCGGATCCGATGGCCATGGTTGCCACGGGAAATCCGCGTGGCATCTGCAGAATGGAATACAGGCTGTCGACACCCGACAATGCGCGTGTCTGCACCGGCACACCGATCACCGGAACACGGGTTTTGGACGCCATCATGCCGGGGAGGTGCGCCGCACCTCCGGCGCCTGCGATGATCACCTGCAAACCCCGGTCGACGGCAGTCTTTCCATAGTCCCAAAGCCGATCCGGTGTGCGATGCGCGGACACGATCCTGGTCTCATAGGGCACATCCAGCGCATCCAGCATATCGGCGGCTTCCTTCATCGTTGGCCAGTCCGACTGACTGCCCATGATGATGCCGACCTTGATCGATTCTGACATGGCACTCTGCCCCTTCAGGTGTTCGGAGCGCGCACTATAGCCAGATCGGATCGGGGGGCAACTCGGCCAAGCCCTCAGGCGATGATATCAGGCAGAAGCCGGTCTTCGATCTGGGCGATCTTGTCCTTCAACATCAGCTTCTTCTTTTTCAGCCGTTGAAGGGTGAGCTGGTCCGCCGTTCCGGTTTGCTGCATGGCACGAATGGCTTCGTCCAGATCACGGTGCTCGCGGCGGAACACCTCGAGTTCGACCCTAAGGACGTCGTCTGTTTTCATCGACAGATCAGTAGGAGCATTCATGATGCGGCTTGGTCCCCGATAAGTGGCTGGGACCGGGAAGATAACCCTATTCTGCGATTCCGCAAAGCCCTTGCGTCTTGTTCCTTGCGCCCCCATATTTCTTTCTGTCGGTCGCCAGAACGGGGCCGCACAAACACAGTCGCTTGCGCAAAAGGACGTGTCGATGACGAAACTGACTTTGGGATCCTATCCCCACCTTCTGGGGTTCGAGCAGTTGGAGCGTTTGCTTGAACGCACCGCAAAATCCGGCAACGAAGGCTATCCTCCTTTCAATATCGAACAGACATCGGAAGGATCCTACCGGATCACTCTGGCTGTTGCAGGTTTTCGGGAACAAGATCTGGCCATCACCGTTGAGGACAGACAGCTTGTCATTCGCGGCCGACAGCAAGACGATACAGCCGACCGGATGTTCCTCCATCGTGGGATTGCTGCGCGCCAGTTCCAGCGCAGCTTTGTTCTCGCCGATGGTGTCGAAGTGGGAGAGGCGATCATGGAGAACGGGCTGCTGCATGTCGATCTGACCCTGTTGCGTCCCGAAACCGTGGTTCAGACAATCCAGATCAAAAAGGGGTAGACCATGAATACGCCGTTCGATTTCAAAGATGCAGACCAGTCCAACTTGGTTTACGTGCGCCCCGTTGCCGTCGCCGATTTGCCGGACGAGGTGCGTGACGAACTTGGGGACAAGACAACCATTTACGCCGTCCACCGCGCCGATGGCGAACGCCTTGCGCTTGTGAAAGACCGCAAGATGGCCTTCATGCTGGCGCGGCAGAACGATTTTGCTCCGGTCACGGTGCACTAAGTCTCATCATCTTACCGCGCGCAGCGTCGTTCCTCTTGGGGGGCAGCGCACGGCACCTTGGCCTGTAGCGAATCGAAACGGGAGCGTTTCGCTTTTCACCGTCTTTGAGCCACGGATCACGTCGAAATGCAGATGCGGGCCGGTCGATTGGCCCGTATTGCCTGAATAGCCAAGTTGCGTGCCTGCCCGAACCCTGTCTCCCAAATTTACGCTGACGCCACCCGGCCGGAGATGGAAGTATTGCGCCAAAGTCCGGTCTGCGTGCTGGAGGATTACGTAATTGCCCTGATCCTGGTAGTCTTCGCCTGGCCCTCCGCTGCGTGAATCCTCTTTCAGGTCAACAACCACCCCATCCCGTGCTGCGTGGATTGGCGTGCCTTCGGGCATGTCGAAATCGACAGCGTACCGATGCGCGCCAACGTGCGTGAAGCGGCCGTTGCAGCTTTGACCCACCCGAAAAGCTTTGCCCTGCGCAAAAGGCAGACGATAGGCGTAGCTGTCATCATGCCGCGCAGTGATGTCGCCGCGGCTCCATGTAAACGTGTAATTGTAGGACCACGCCGCGTTCCGTCTTTGGGACAAGGTGAACAAAAGCACCCGCTCATTTCCGTTCAGAACGAACGGTCCCGAACTGCCTTCCGTGCGCTGCAGGTTTGTCACATCCAGTTCGATGTTCAGCGTGACTGGCAGAAGCCTGTATCGGTTCTCGGCATAAAACGCGATTGCGTTGCCGCTTTGCACGGTCTCAATGCAGACCTTTTGAAACTTGGTGTCACAGCCTAGGTCCGCCACCGCAAATGACGGAGTGACGATTGCAAGAGCGAGCAGGAGTCGTTTGAACATGGCTATATGGCTACTGTTGTCGAACACTGTTCGCACTAGGCCACGATACAACCTCCAGTACAACCGCGTCCTGACGGACACGCCTGAAACGAAAAGGGCCGGGAGCTGTCCCGGCCCTGCATTGTGTTCTTATTGGCCCGCGATCAGGCCAAGGCTTTCGAGTTTCAGGATGACCTGATGCGCGCAGTTGTCGACCTCGACATTCTCGGTCTCGACGCGCAGCTCCGGGTTCTCCGGCACATCGTAAGGGTCAGAGATCCCGGTGAATTCCTTGATCTTGCCTTCCCGCGCCAGCTTGTAGAGCCCCTTGCGGTCACGGCGTTCGCATTCCTCGAGGCTTGTTGCAACATGGACTTCGATGAAAGCGCCGAACTGTTCGATCTCTTCGCGCACCGCGCGGCGTGTCGTGGCATAGGGCGCAATCGGCGCACAGATCGCGATACCGCCGTTCTTGGTGATCTCGGATGCAACATAGCCGATGCGGCGAATGTTCAGATCGCGGTGTTCCTTGCTGAACCCCAACTCGGACGACAGGTTTTTCCGCACAATGTCACCGTCGAGGAGCGTCACGGGACGACCGCCCATCTCCATCAGCTTGACCATAAGCGCATTTGCGATGGTCGATTTTCCAGAGCCAGAGAATCCGGTGAAGAAGACCGTGAAACCCTGCTTCGACCGCTGCGGTTTGGTCTTGCGCAGTTCGTTGACCACTTCTGGAAAGCTGAACCATTCCGGGATCTCAAGGCCTTCGGACAGGCGGCGGCGCAGTTCTGTTCCCGAGATATCAAGGATCGTCACTTTGTCTTTGTCCGCGATTTCATCCATCGGCTCGTACTGGGCGCGTTCCTGCACATAAACCATCTGTTTGAAATCGACCATCTCGAGGCCGATCTCGTCCTGATGTTCACGGAACAAATCTTGCGCATCGTAGGGGCCGTAGAAATCCTCACCTTTGGAGTTCTTGCCGGGGCCAGCGTGATCGCGGCCGACGATGAAATGCGTGCAGCCGTGGTTCTTGCGGATCAAACCGTGCCATACGGCCTCGCGCGGGCCTGCCATGCGCATGGCCAGGTTCAACAGGCTCATTGTCGTGGTGGACTGCGGGTACTTGTCCAGCACGGCCTCATAGCAGCGCACGCGGGTGAAGTGGTCCACGTCGCCCGGTTTGGTCATACCGACCACCGGATGGATCAGCAGGTTGGCCTGCGCCTCTTTCGCGGCGCGGAAGGTCAGTTCCTGATGCGCGCGGTGCAGCGGATTGCGGGTCTGGAATGCGACCACCTTGCGCCAGCCCAGCTTGCGGAAATAGGCCCGCAATTCGTTCGGCGTGTCACGGCGACCGCGGAAATCATAGTGAACGGGCTGCTGGATGCCTGTGACCGGACCACCCAGATAGACCTTGCCCGCTTTATTGTGCAGGTAGTTCACCGCCGGGTGGGCGTCGTCATCCGCGCCAAAGACCTTTTCCGCCTCGCGCGCCTTGTTCGGCACCCAGCGGTCAGTCACGGTCATCGTGCCAAGGATCACACCTTCCTGATCCCGCAGGGCAATGTCCTGTCCGATCTCGAGGTTTTCTGCGAATGCTTCAGACACGTCCAGAGTGATCGGCATCGGCCATAGCGTGCCGTCGGCAAGACGCATCTTCTCGACGACGCTGTTGTAATCCTCTTCGCTCAGGAACCCTTTGAGCGGATTGAACCCGCCATTCATCAGGAGTTCCAGATCGCAAATCTGGCGCGGCGTCAGATCGTGGCTGACAAGGTCAGCGGCTTCCAGCTTCAGCTTCTGCGCACTGTCATAGGAGACATAGAGTTCCGGGATCGGGGCAAGGTTCTGGGGATACATTATTCTGCTCACTGTCCAATTTTGCGCGCTGGTTACGCCCTCGGCTGGACACAAGTCCAGAGACAAGGCCGCGCAGCGTTGCAATTCGGGAAGATGTGCGGAATTTGCGCCAGTTTTGGTGACGGACGACCGAAAATCCACCGGAAACAGAGGATATGGGTCGGGTTTCTGTGGCCCGACCCATTGGCATTCTTACTCTGCTGCGGGTGCCTCTGCGCCATAACCCAAAGGCTCGGACACAACTTTTCCGGCATCATCGCCGACTTCCGCAAGGAACCGCTCTGCCTCAAGCGCTGCCATACAGCCCATGCCAGCCGATGTGACCGCCTGACGATATTTGTGGTCGGTCAGATCACCTGCCGCGAACACACCTGGGATCGAGGTTTCGGTACTGTCAGGCTTGGTCACCACATAACCGCCCATATGCGTTTCCAGGACATCCTTGACCAGTTCATTGGCAGGTGCGTGGCCGATGGCAATGAACACGCCCTTGCAGGGGATCTCTTTGATTTCCCCGGTCTCAACGTGTTTGACGCGCACGCCTTCGACGCCCTTGGGCATATCGGTACCGAACACCTCATCCAACTGGTGATGCCAGAGCGTTTCGATCTTGGGGTTCTTGAACAGCCGATCCTGAAGGATCTTTTCTGCCCGCAATTCGTCGCGGCGGTGGATCAGGGTCACCTTGGAGGCAAAGTTTGTCAGGAACAGCGCTTCTTCCACAGCGGTGTTGCCGCCACCGATTACCACGATTTCCTGACCGCGATAGAAAAAGCCGTCACAGGTCGCGCAGGCCGAAACACCGAAGCCCTTGAACGCGTCTTCCGACGGAAGACCCAGCCATTTTGCGCGGGCTCCAGTGGCAAGGATCAAAGCATCCGCTTTGTAAACGGTGCCGCTGTCTGACTGCGCGGTGAAGGGGCGTTTGGACAGGTCAAGCGATGTGATCAGATCGCCGATGATCTCGGTCCCCATGGCGCGGGCATGCGCTTCCATGCGGACCATCAGGTCCGGACCTTGCACTTCGGTATCGCCGGGCCAGTTCTCGACTTCGGTGGTGGTGGTCAGCTGGCCACCCGGCTCCATGCCCTGCACGAGGATCGGCTCGAGCATGGCGCGGCTCGCATAGACACCAGCGGTGTAGCCGGCAGGGCCGGAGCCGATGATCAGAACCTTGGTATGGCGTGTGTCGGACATGGGGGCAGCCTCGCATCAAAGCAGTAAGTGACTCTTGTGTCCTACGGATATATGCGTCTGCTGCCCGGTTCGCAAATCAATGCAAGACAACATCCCGCAGGCTTAAGCTGTGATTTGATTGTTTAAGATTGTTGCGCGACGTTGAAACAATATTGCGCGCAGCTGGCGGGTGATATAACAATACCAAAAAATCAGGGGTGCTGAGAATGCCGTCACATCGGTTGGATCCAATAGATCGCAAGATACTGGCAGAGCTTCAGGCGGATGGTCGCATGACCAACGTCGAGTTGGCGCGCCGTGTGGGGATTTCGGCGCCGCCGTGCCTGCGCCGTGTGCGCACCTTGGAAGAGCAGGGCTTCATTCGTGGGTACCACGCCGAAGTTGATCCACGCGAGTTGGGCTTCGAAGTGCAGGTCTTTGCCATGGTCGGGCTCCAAAGCCAGGCCGAGGCGGATCTTCGCGCGTTCGAGGACCGGTGCCGCGGCTGGTCGCTTGTCCGTGAGTGTCACATGCTGAATGGGGAGGTCGATTTCATCCTCAAATGCGTGGCGCCGGATCTGAGCACGTTCCAGAGCTTTCTGACCGGTAGCCTGCTGACCTCTCCCAACGTGGGCAGTGTCAAGACTTCGTTGGTGATCCGGGGCGCGAAAGACGAACCCGGCGTGCCGTTCGACATCCTTGAAGCGCGGCTTGGCGACCCGGCCTGACCCGCTTTTCGGGCGGTCAGGCGACCCTCAGGGTTTCGATCACATCGCGGGTCGTACGCGGGAAGGCAAGATCCCCAAACGCCTCTAGATTATCCAGATGTGCGAACATGGATTGCAGCATGGCGCGCACCGAGGTGCCGATGTCTGAAGCGGAAATGCGGCCAGGATGGTAGCTTTCCAGTTCGTGGCCATTCGCGCGAATGATGCCGTGGCGGCGCAAGGCAAAGTGATAAAGTTGCACCGGTCCCGGTGGGGTAATGCGCAAAACCCTGTCGCCATCGATATAGTCGCTGGCCGGGGCCAGAACGGCGTCACAGTTCAGCAGATCGGGAAAGCGGTCCTGTCGGATCACCATCCGGGCGGCAGGACCAAGCAAGAGATCGGTTTGGTCCATGCCGATCCCCGGCAAACGGAGCAAATGGGTGAGAGAGGTGGTATCAGCGGCGAAGTCCGGCAGGTATGGCGTGCTGCCGATCCAGACAACCGGTTGGGGCCCACGATGGGTTTCGACCAGATCGCCGGGGATCAAATCCTCGACGGCAATCGGCCCCATGACCGTCGAAATCAGGGTGCCGCGCGCGAAGGCCGACGCACAGGCTTCAAATGTTGCGGACGCGGGAACTGTGAAACTGGACTCGGACACGGACTGGTCCGGGAGGAGTGCGGCAGCCTCGATAGTGCGGGTGAGAGAGACGTCGCGTCGAGGCTGCCCGTCGAACGTGGCAACTTTATCGGTGGAAACTGCATAGGCATTGAAGTCGGTCGTCGCCGCGCGATCGGTCGAGGTCTGAGCCATGTGATACCTTTTACGTTAGGTCACATTCGCGTTGGCCCCCACCAACAACACCAGAAGGACGGTGCAATTTCGTTGAGCATAAAATGGCTGATCAATGTTTGATTCGTCAAAAAACAACGAAAATTGGCCGCGAAATCGCGGCCAATTTTCTGACAAGTGGGGGATTGTCGTGCTCCTTGGAACAGCGCTGCCACAATTGGGGAGGATTGTGGCGGTCCGGCTGTTCTCGGGGCGTTCTCAGGCGCGCTTGCGGGCGGCCTCTTCAGCGGCTTGCGCCTTGATCCGGTCAAACATGGCTTTGCGTGTCGCGCCACGCTGGAAGGGAAGGACAGGAAGATCCTCTTTCGATGTTGCAACGACAGAGGCGATGAATTTCGAAGTGCGCGACATTGGACTGCTCCGGTGGTGTTCCGTTGTTTCTTGATCCTAAATAACCCGCGCAATTGGGCGCGTTTGTGACCAAACGTGGACAATCCCGGTGTATTACTGTGATTGATTTGGGCCGCGCGCCGATGGCGCAGATTCCTGTCAAAGCCGGATCACGGAAATCAAACGGCCGTAATCTGCCTCGCGCGCATGGGTCGCGCGACGGTAAGAATAAAAGCGATCTGCGTCAGAATATGTACAGTGCCGTGTCCATTCCGCGTCCACCCCGGCGCTGCGGAGCTTGTGCAATCCAAAGCCCGGCAAATCGAAATGGAACTTGTCTTCCACACCGTTGACGAAGAACCGCGCATATTGTGGGTCTTCGGCCAGAAACGCATCCAGAAATTCGGGTCCAACCTCGTAGGCGCGCTGGCTGATACTGGGTCCGATCACTGCTTTGATTGTTTCGCGGTGGGCACCAAGCGCTATCATCGCCTCGATGGTCGCCTCCAAAACTCCGTCCAGAGACCCGCGCCACCCGGCATGGGCCGCGCCGACCACCCCCGCGTCGTGATCCGCAAAAAGCACCGGCTGGCAATCGGCGGTCAATACACCAAGAGCCACACCCGGCGTTTTTGTGACCATGGCATCGGCTTTCGGTTTCGGGGTGCCCAGCGGCCCATCGACGACCTCGACCTTGGCGGAATGAACCTGATGAACGCTGACAAGCTGTTCACCGGGCACCTCCATCGCGTCGGCGACGCGACTGCGGTTAATGGACACGATTTCTGTCTGGTCTGTCGATCCTGCGCCGCAGTTCAATCCTGCAAATACACCAGAGGACGCTCCTCCGCGCCGCGTGAAAAACCCGTGGCGCAGGGGGCCAAGGCTGTCTGACGTAATGATTTCCAGCGTCATGGGTCCAGTCCGGGCGGCGGCGACTCGTCCACTGGGTACAGCCCCAGCACTTTGAACAAGGAACCCATTTCATCGGGGTGGGTCAACCGTCGATGTGCTGCCACATGCGCGTCGAGTGCGTCGCCGTTCAAACTCTTGGCCAGACTCTGCGCACGCGGCGTAATTCCGAGCCGTTCAAGAAAGACACCCTGATTGGTCAACTGGCTGGCGGCGCATCCCGCGATCAAGGCCGCCCGTGCCAAAGCCTCGAAATCGACATGGGCGGTCAGATCGGCCCGCCCCGGTTCGGCAAATGGATCTACAGGTCGGTGTGCACGTACGGCTTGAAAGGTATCGCCGTCGGAAAGCCATCCGCCATAGTCAATGAATAACGCCATGCCGCCATTGGCCGCGATCCGGCGTGCCAACGCATCCACCACCGCCGTCGCGTGGGCGCAGGTCTCGATCAATGCGCCCGGCACGGTGTCATCCAGTCGGCTGTTCAGCGCGTTAATAGGTGCCGGATCGCTCAGTCCGCGCTGCAATCCGCCGTCTTCCGACAGCCCGACCATCACCTCGCGCCAGCCTTTCGGATCGCGTTGAAACTGCCGGATCGGAAGCGCATCGAAGAACTCGTTGGCGACCACGTAAACCGGAATGTCTTCGGGCAGCGTTTCCGCGCTATCGTGCCAAGTCGGGTCATGTGCGGGAAGGGCGGCCGCTTGCAGGGCGCGCATGCGGTTCGACGCCTCAACCAGATGCAGCTCTGCTGCGGCATGAAACCCCGGCACCTGCAATGTCGCCCGCATCACATCCGCAATCAACGTTCCGCGTCCTGGCCCTAGCTCGACCAAGGCAAAGCGATCTGGTGCGTCTTGGTCCATCCAGCTTTGCGCAAGGCAAAGGCCGATCAGTTCTCCGAACATCTGGCTGATTTCGGGCGCGGTGGTGAAATCGCCGTCCACACCCAAAGCGTCCTGTGTGGTATAGTAACCGTGTTTCGGATGCAGAAGGCACGCTGACATATATTGCGCGAGGGTCATGGGCCCCGTCGCCTTGATCTGCTTGCGAAGGAGGTCCGCAAGAGCAGTCATGTGCGGCGGGCCGTTGTCCACAGGTAAACGCCGATCAGGATCATCGGCACTGACAGGATTTGCCCCATGGTCAGACCGTATCCACCGATATGCCATGCAAGGCCGAGCGGGTTGCCCTCGGATACAAATTGCGCGTCGGGCTGGCGCACGAATTCCACAAGAAAGCGCGCGACACCGTATCCCCCGATGAACAATCCGACGATCCGCCCCGGCACTTTCAATGCGTCCTTTCGGAAGGCAAGCCACAGCAGAACCGCCCCCAGGAGCAGACCTTCCAGAAGCGCCTCATAAAGCTGCGACGGGTGGCGGGCACAAATCTCGCCAAGCGCCTGGCCACAAGATTGCGCAGCCTGTCCCGGGAACTGGACGCCCCAGGGCAGGTCCGTCGGACGCCCCCAAAGCTCTGCGTTGATGAAGTTTGAAATCCGCCCCAGCAACAGCCCCGGTGGCGTCGCGAGCGCCATCATGTCCGCCGTCGGGCGCAACGGCAAACCTTCCTTCATGCAGTAGATCAGCGCAGCAAGGATGACCCCGATCAGACCACCATGAAACGCCATGCCGCCCTGCCACACCGCGATGATTTCTAGCGGATTCGCGAAATAGTAGCTTGGCTGGTAAAACAGCACGAACCCAAGCCGCCCTCCGAGGATGACCCCAAGGATCACCCAGGTCAGCAATTCCTCAACCTGTTCGGGACGCATCGGTGGCGTGTCGCCCGCCCACAGCGTCGCGTGCTTGACGGCGGCAACCGCGATCCGCCACCCGATCAGGATGCCCGCGATATAGGCCAAGGCATACCAGCGCAAAGCGAATTCCATCCCGAAGATCGGGATCGTAAACAGCTCTGGCGAGACATTCGGAAAAGGCAGGCCCGTGGACATGCGCGCAGATGTTCATCGCTCTGCGGCGAAGTCAACCTTGTGCCGCGTGAGTGTGCAGCCCATATAGAGGTCAAGCAAACGCAAGAGGCAGACATGCAAACCCGTAACAAGGTATTCGAAGACATTTCGCAACTGATGACCAACGCCATGGGTGTGGCTCAGGGTGCCAAGGAAGAGGCCGAAACCGCGATGAAGTCGATGATCGACCGCTGGCTCGCGGACCGCGATTTCGTCACCCGCGAAGAGTTCGACGCCGTCCGCGCGATGGCAATGAAGGCACGCGAAGAAAACGAAATGCTCAAGGCGCGCCTCGACGCTTTGGAAGCGGCCAAGAAATAAGCCCTAGCTTCGGGGCCGGACAATCGCTTCGGCCTCGATCTCGACTTTGTAGTCGCCGATCAACTGGCCGATCTGGAACAGCGTGTTGGCCGGTTTGATGTCCGCAAAGATGCGCCCATGCGCCTTTGACACGGCCAGCACATCATCCGCATCGCTCAGGTAGACCCGCGTGCGCACCACATCCTCCATCGACGCTCCAAGCGCGGTCAGTGCGGCGCTGATCTTGTCGAGGATGAATGTCGTCTGTGCGCCCGCGTCTTTCGGCGCTACAGCGCGGTCCACGCCAGCGGTCGCAGTTGTACCGGACACCATAATGCGGTCGCCGACCTGATGCGCTCGGCAATAACCTGCGATATCTTCCCACTCGCTTCCTGACAGAACACGACGCTCACCGGGACGACCCGGCACCTCTTCAACCGTGACGGCAAGCGGCATCGTGTCGAGGTGGTGGCTCAGATCTCCGCTGGCGGTCAGGAAGGGCGGCTTGCGATACTCATCGCCGCAATCGCCGGGCAGGGGTGTGGTCACTGCAAAGGCGGCATTCAGTCGGGCATGGTCATCTTCGTCCAGCGCAAACTGGAACAGCTTGAGGTTATCCTCCGAATGCTGCGCTTCGCCCAAACGAGCGCCGATGATGACCCCGGCCACCGCTTTGTTCTCCAGCACCCAACGCGTTGCCACATTGGCAACTGACACGCCGTGCTTGGCCGCCACATCGGCAGCCGCCTGCAAAACGGTCTGATAAGCCTCCCATCCCCCGGAATGGTTGATGAAGCGCTTGTACTTCATCTTGCTCCAGTCGGTGATCTCTGCCGGCTCTGGCTTGCCCAGCCAACGCTCCGACAGGAACCCGCCCTGCAAAGTGCCGTAGCACAAAAGCTTCACGCCCCAAGCGGCACAAACCTCTGACAGTGGCCCAGTCGCGCGGCGGTCCAGAAGCGAACAAGGCACCTGGTTGCTCACAATCGGAATCCCATCAGCCAGCGCCAGATGCAGATGCGCCGCGTCGAAATTGGTCAGACCGATCTCGCCGATCAGACCCTCCTCGCGCAACTCGGCCATTTCGTGCAGCGCATCGAGCCACGCTGGATGTTCGAAACTCCACCAGTGGAATTGCAGCAGATCGACCCGGTCCACACCTAGACGCTCCAACCGTTCCTGCACCCCGGCGCGCACCACGTCTGCGGTCATCGGGCCGGGCACAGGGCACCATTTGGTTCCAACGGTCGCTTTCACTCCACGCTTCAACAGCGCCCCTGTGATAATCTCTGCCGTCCCATAGTGATCCGCCATGTCGAAACTGTCGAAGCCAGCCTCGGAATAGGCCGCAAGTTGATCCGCGCCCACATCCGGGTCGATGATGTCGCCGTCTTTCTCGATATCGGCCACCTGCCACAGGCCTACCAACGCGCGGCGGATGGTCAGGCGGTCGCTCAGGGCGATGGTGTCGGGTTGGGTCACGGCGCGTCCTTTCGGCTATCGCCCCATGAGTTGCCGCCCCGAACCCGTTTGACAACCCCGAAAGATCCCAGCAACCATATGTTTAACAACAGGGAACAACCGCGCGGAACCGCGCATTCGGGGAACGATGAGCGCGGCGCAGGACGCGGATGAATTTTGGCTCTACGACCTGCGCGTTGAAACCGTAGTGGGCGACCGCACGTCTGTTTGTCGTCATATCGAAGGCGAAAGCTTCCGCGTCGAAGGCGAATTGCTGATCTTCGACGACCAGCAGAAAGTGTCGATGTACGCGCTTGCGGCTGTGCTGCCGCTTCTGCCTGCCAAACAGCGCCCGACCTCACCCAACGACTGGATGTCCACCGATGCCGAGATCGCCTGCCCCGACCCGAATTGCGGCGGGCGGTTCCGGGTGACACGCATTGGCAAGCGCACCTTCCGACATTCCGAAACCACCGGCCTGCCTGAGCAGCGCGGCACACCCTATTGGAAAGACCAGACATGAGCGTTGAAACCATCGCCCTGCGCCCCGGTCACACCATCAGTCGCGTCATTCGCGGTGGCTGGCAATTGGCGGGCGACCACGGCCCGGTGAACCGCGCACAAGCGATCCGCGATATGGAAGCGTTCGTCGATGCTGGCCTCTTCACCTTCGACTGCGCCGACATCTACACGGGCGTCGAAGAGATGATCGGTGACTTCATCGCTGACCTGCGCGCCCGGCGCGGGGCCTCGGTGGCGAATCGCGTCTGTGTCCACACCAAACTGGTGCCCGACCTCACGCGGCTGGCCGACCTGCGGCCCGACGAGGTGACGGCCATCGTCGACCGTTCGCTTCAACGCCTGAAGATCGACCAACTCGATCTGGTGCAGTTCTTCTGGTGGGACCTCACGATAGGCAACGCTGTCGAGGCGCTCGATGTGCTGAAAGACCTGCGCAAAGAGGGCAAGATCAAGAACCTCGGCACCACCAACTGGGACCGGCAGGCAATGCAGCCTTTTGTCGACGCGGGCTTCGATATCGCCTCGGCGCAGGTGCAGTATTCGGTCCTTGACCGCCGCCCGGCGAACGGGCTTTCCGACTGGGCCGCGCAGAATGACCTGATGCTGATCTGCTACGGCACCTTGGCCGGTGGCTTCATCACCGAAAAATGGCTGGGCGAACCCGATCCCGGTTTCCAATTTGAAAACCGCAGCCTGATCAAGTATCGGCTTATCATCGACGAATTCGGCGCTTGGGACAGGTTTCAGGATCTGCTCAAGGCGCTGAAATCCGTCGGGGACAAACATGGTGTTTCGCTGTCTGCCGTCGCAACCCTCTGGGTCTTAGACCAACCGCAGGTCGCTGCCGGGATTGTCGGCGCGCGCTATGCCCGGCATCTGCCGCAGACACTCCAGACCTTTGCCTTCGCGCTGGACGCCGAGGATCACGCGACATTGAACGCGGTGCTGGATCAGGCGGACGGTCCCAAGGGCGATGTCTATTCGCTCGAACGCGACCGTAGCGGTCGGCATGGCCGGATCATGAAATACAACCTGAACACCAACCCGAACGATGCGGTCCATGGCGCCAATGGCTGACCCGATCCTCAGCATCCGGAATGTCAGGAAGACCTTCGGTGAGTTTCGCGCCGTCAACGACGTGTCTCTCGACATAAGGGCAGGGACCATCACGGGCCTGATCGGCCCCAATGGGGCTGGCAAGACGACGCTGTTCAACGTATTGACCGGGATGCTGAAACCGACCCGCGGGACTGTCCATCTCGACGGTCAGGACGTGACGGGGTTCTCTCCCGACGCGCTGTTCAGCCTCGGACTGGGCCGCACCTTCCAAATCCCACGCCCCTTCGCCAAGATGAGTGTTCTCGAAAACGTCATGCTTGCCCCGATGGCGCAGGTGGGCGAACGCCTTTGGGGTCCGTTCCTTGGCGCTGCAAGGATGCGCGATCAGGAGGCGGCCATTCGCAAACGCGCGATGGAGGTGCTTGATTTCGTTACCCTTGCCCCCTTGGCCGATCAGGCGGCGGGGCAAATCTCGGGCGGGCAGATGAAGCTGCTGGAACTTGCCCGCATCCTGATGGGCGATCCCAAACTGATCCTGCTGGATGAACCTGCCGCCGGGGTGAACCCGACCCTGACTCGGACGCTCATCGAAAAGATCGAGGAACTGAATCGGGGCGGCAAAACCTTTGTCATCATCGAGCATGACATGGATTTCGTCATGCAGCATTGCGACCCGGTGATCGCATTGGCCGAAGGGCGCAAGGTCTTTGAAGGCACCGCTGCTGAAGCTCAGAACAACCCCGTTCTTCTGGACGCCTATCTGGGGGCGCAGGTCGAATGACGGCTCTGGTGGCCAAAGACATCATTGCGGGCTACGTGCCTGACCTGCCGATCCTCAAAGGCGTGTCTCTGACCGCCGAAACGGCCAAGGTGACGGTCATCATCGGCCCCAACGGCGCGGGGAAATCCACGCTGATCAAGGCGATTGCCGGGCTGGTGCCGGTGTCGGGCGGCACGGTCCATCTGAACGGGGCCGAGAGCACCAACCCGCGCCCCGACCGCATGGGCGGATTGGGCGTGGCCTATGTTCCGCAATCCGACAACATCTTCCGCTCGCTGACGATCCGCCAGAACCTCGATCTGGTCCTGCGCAATGCCGGGAAAGAGGCCGCAGCGCGGCGCGAGGCGCTGTTTACCCGCTTCCCGGCTCTGGCTGACAAACAGACCGAAAAGGCGGGTGCGCTCTCCGGTGGGCAACGCCAATTCCTTGCCGTGGCGATGGCGCTCGCCATCGACCCAAAGGTGATCCTCATGGACGAACCTTCGGCTGGATTGTCCCCCAAAGCGGCGCAGGAGGTGCTGGAATACGCCAAGTCGCTGACAGAACAGGGCGTGACGATCCTGCTCGTTGAACAGAACGTCAAACAGGCGCTGCGGCTGGCGGATTACTGCTACATCCTTGCCGATGGCCGTAACCAGGTGGCCGGCGCGGCGCAGGATCTGCTGAACGATCCAGTGGTCGGCCAAATCTACCTTGGCGGCAAACGGGTGACACCGGCATGATCCAGAACCTTGTGGACGGAGTGCTGGTCGGTTCGATCCTGTCGCTGGGGGCGATTGGCTTGACGATGGCGATGCACATGCTGCGCTTTGCCAATTTCTCGCATGCTGAACTGCTCTCCATCGGTGCCTATGCCGCTTTGGTGTTTGACGGCCTTTTCGGTGCCATCCACCCTGCACTGGCCGAGGCAATCCCGCCGCTCAGCCTCACCTGGTCGCTGACCCTCGCACTTCTGCTCTCGATGGCGCTGACGGGCCTTTCGGCGGTGGCTGTCGACAAGCTCGTGTTCAAACGCGTCCGCGCCAAAGGGGGCGAATTGTCGATGGTCTTTGCCTCCTTCGGCGTCGCCATGATCATCCGCAACATCCTCGGTCTGATCTTCGGTCTGAACCCGAAGCTCTATTCACAGGACATCGTCTTTGCCATCGTGGTCAGCCGCGATCCGTTCCTGCTGATCAAGCCGGATCAGGTGTTTACGCTGGTGGCGGCGCTGCTGATCATGTTCATCCTGCATCTCGTCCTGTCGCGCACAACATTCGGATACTCGCTTCGGGCGGTGGCCGAGAACCCGACTTTGGCGCAGGTCTCTGGCATCAACCTCAGCCGCATGATCGTGCTGATCTGGCTGATCGGTGGCGGGCTGGCGGCGGCGGCAGGCGTGTTCTATGGCCTGACCAACCAGATCAGCCCTGTGCTGGGTCGCGATCTGGTCTTGCCAATCTTCGCGGCCACCATCGTCGGTGGCATCGGCAGCATCTATGGCGCGGTGCTGGGGGGCTTCCTCGTTGGTCTCGCCTCCAACCTTGCGCTGGTGCTCCTGCCCTCGGGTTACAGCCCGGCGGTGCCCTTCCTCATCATCCTTGCCGTACTGATCCTGCGTCCGCATGGCTTTTTCGGGGAAGAGCGCACATGATCGGCGTCATCTCCTATCTCGTCTTCTTCGCCACCGTTGCGTCGATCCTGTCCATCGCTGTGATGGGCCTGAACCTGCAATGGGGCAACACGGGCCTCTTCAACGGCGGCGTTGTCGCGTTCTTCGGGGCAGGAGCCTATGGCACGCTGATCCTTGGCGGTACGCCCCAAGCCGGGCAGTTGGGTGGGTTCGGCCTGCCATACCTGCTGGCCCTTCTCGGAGGCATGGTCTGCGCCGGGCTTGTCGCCTGGATCGTCGGGCTTCTGACCATCCGCCTCAGGCACGACTACCTTGCCATCGCGACCTTCGGCGTCGCCGTCGCGTTTGAGACGGTGATGCGCAACACTGACGCTTTGGGCGGGGCGCAGGGCATCCGTGGCTTCGAACGCCCGCTGCGCGAAACGCTGGGCAACGGGTTCACTTACAACCTCGCCTTCTTCGCCTTTGTCCTGATCCTGCTGATCGCCACCTACCTGTTCCTCGAACGGTTGATCCAGTCCCCATTCGGACGCCTGCTTCGCGCCATCCGCGAGGACGAGACCGCCGCTCAGTCGCTGGGCAAATCGCCGTCGCTTGTCCGCCTCACGTCCTTTGTTGCAGGATCGGTGATCATGGGCCTTGCCGGTGGACTCTACGCCACGTTTTATGCCTTCATCAGCCCACAAGACGTGCTGCCGATCCTAACCTTCCAGATCTGGGCGATGCTGATCGTTGGAGGTGCGGGAAACAACAAGGGCGCGGTGATGGGGACCTTCTTGATTTGGGCCGCATGGACCGCCAGCGGTTGGGCGCTGTCGCGCTTCGCACCGCTGGAGGTGCAACTCTATACCGGGTCGATCCAGTTCGTGCTGATCGGCTTCGTGATCGTGGGGATGCTTCTGTGGCGACCACAGGGGCTCTTCCCGGAAAATCTGGTCGTGTCACAATCGGCACGGCCCAACAAATGAAGAACTGGGAGTTATGGAATGAACGGACTTAAGACTTCTGCCCTTGCATTGGGCCTTGCTGCCGGGTTTGCCAGCCTCGGCACGGACGCAGCCGCACAGGACTGCACCACCAAGATCGGGGCGGTGCTTCCGACCTCAGTGGATTGGGGCAAACCGATTGCGGCCACCGCGCAATATGCCGTGGACATTGCCAACGAGACCGGCGGCGTTGCGGGTTGCCAGATCGAAATGGTCCTGCGCGACACGCAGGTCGACCCCAAGGTGGGCGTGGACGCCGCCAAGGCGCTGGTCGATCTCGACGGCGTTCAACTGCTGCTGGGCGCGGTGTCCTCGGGTGTGTCCATGCCCATCCTGACCTCGGTCACGGTGCCTGCCGGTGTGATGCAGATGTCCTGCTGCTCGTCCTCGACAGCGTTCACCCGTCTGGCCGAAGAGGGCAAGACCAACGGTCTTTTCTACCGCACCTTCGCCACCTCAGGCGTGCAGGCCGCAGTCGGTGCCATGGTCGCGCGTGATGCGGGCTACAAGTCGGTGGCCGTGTTCTACAAGAACGACGATTGGGGACAGGACATCGGCGGTCTGGTGGCCGACGACCTCAAGGCGCTGGGCATCGACGTCACCGCCTCCATCGCGATCAATGACGGTCAGGCGTCTTTCCGCGCCGAAGTGACCGAGGCGCTCAAGGGCAATCCCGAAGCGATCTACATGGCGCTCTACCCGAAGGAAGGCACGCAGGTCGTGCGGGAATGGATCTCGCTTGGCGGGACGCAGAACATGATCGCGGCCAACGCTCTCAAATCGGACGAGTTCCGCGACAATGTCGGCATGCAGTTCCTCGGCAACTTCACCGGCACCGACACCGCATCGCCGCGCACTGAATCTGCGGATGCCTTTGTTGCCGCCTATACTGCAAAGTTCGACGGCCCGCCCAATGGTCCGGGTCTGGCCAACAGCTATGACGCCACCATGATTGCCCTGATGGCCATGCATGCCGCGGGCAAAGATGCCAAAGGGGCGGATATCGCCGCCAAGATCAGCTCGATCACCGATCCGAACGGCACACCAGTCACTGCGGATGCCGCCGGCTTTACATTGGCGAAAGAGGTTCTCGATGGTGGTGGCACCGTGTCTTACCAAGGTGCCACCGGCAATGTGCAGTTCGACAAGAACGGTGATGTGTCCGCGCCTGCCGTGACATGGACTTTCTCGGAAGGTGGTATCGAAGAGCAGAAATACATTTCGCTCACCGAAGTAAACGACTTCATGACGTCGCTGAACTGACGTCAGTTTCGAATTGGCTTAGCCAATCCGAAAGAGGGACGATGCGACAACGCATCGTCCTTTTTCGTTTTCGAAAAAGGGGGGCGCTGCCCCCGTCGCCCCTTGGGCGACTCCCCCGAAATATTTTTGAACCAGAGAAGCGGCTCAGTGTCGGAGTTCTGACCGCATGTGCCCAAATTTTGGACGGCAGGGCTGCCACGCGGAACCTGAGTGCAGCGGCACGCATTGACGCGTTTTCGCAGCAGTTGCAGTTGTCGCGGCGCGTTGCACGATTTTTCCGGTGATTTTATCCACAGATTGTGGCACTATTCGCGTCCACAACATCTTGTAGACTTCTCCACAACTTATTGTGCGTGTTACAGAAATATCGCTTTACGCGAACCGTCTTGCGATGCAGCATATGTTGTAGGGGGACGGAACATCAACGCATCCCCTAGAGCAGGCACCGAAAGGTAGGGCAAAGCCCACCTTTCCGCACAGGCAACAGGAGGCGGCATCATGGCCCTGTCCGAACAGTATCTTGAAGACGACATCCACCCGATTGATATCGTTGAGACCATCGCCAACCACCACGATTGGGATTTCGACCGCATTGCGGAAGACCAGATCGCGATGGCGGTCGAGGGCCAATGGCGCACATATTCGATCACTCTGGCCTGGTCGCCTTACGACGAAACCCTGCGTCTGATCTGCACTTTCGACATGGACCCGCCCGCCGAGCGGATGCCGGCGCTGTATGAAGGTCTGAACCTTGTCAACGATCAGTGCTGGGCCGGGGCATTCACGTACTGGGCCGAGGCCAAGCTGATGGTTTATCGCTATGGTGTGGTTCTGGCCGGCGGCAATGTGGCCAGCGCGGAACAGATCGACACGATGATCAATTGCGCTGTCATGAGTGCAGAGCGCTACTATCCAGCTTTCCAGCTTCTGGTCTGGGGCAACCGTGCGCCGAAAGATGCGCTCGAGGTCGCCATTGCAGAGGCCTACGGCCGCGCGTAACACTGGCCCCCAACGCAGAAATACGTGGGGGGCATTATGCAAGATTCCGACATCGCAAAACGCGGCCTTGTTCTTTTGGGCTGTGGCAAGATGGGCTCGGCCATGCTTGAAGGCTGGCTCGCCGGCGGATTGCCTGCGACCTCGGTCTGGGTGAACGATCCCAACCCGTCCGACTGGGTGCAGGCACAAGGCGCACACCTGAACACGGATTTGCCCGAAAGCCCAGCCATCGTGCTGGTGGCCGTCAAACCGCAGATCATGCGCGAGGCGCTGCCCACGCTGGCCCCTCTGGGCAATGGCGACACGCTTTTCCTGTCCGTTGCGGCGGGCATCACCATCGCCACCTTTGAAGAGATGCTGGGGGAAAAGACCCCGGTGATCCGGTCCATCCCGAACACACCCGCTGCCGTGAAGCAGGGCATCACCGCGATCATCGGCAATGCGCAGGTGTCCGAGACCCAGATGCAGCAGGCCGAGACGTTGCTGTCGGCCATTGGCCAGACGGTACGTCTTGAGACCGAAGATCAGATGGACGCGGTCACCGGGCTGAGTGGTTCTGGCCCGGCTTACGTGTTCCACCTGATCGAGTGTCTAGCCCGGGCAGGTGAAGCGCAGGGGCTGGACCCCACGCTTTCGATGACGCTGGCCAAGGCCACGGTCGCTGGATCCGGCGCTTTGGCGATGCAGGCACAGGAAACGCCAAGCCAGTTGCGCGTCAACGTCACCAGCCCTAATGGCACCACACAGGCCGGGTTGAACGTGCTGATGGACGAAGAGACCGGTCTGCCGCCTCTGGTCGCCAAGACCATCGACGCGGCGACCAAGCGGTCCAAGGAATTGGCCAATGGCTGACCAGATCACATTCGACGATTTCATGAAGGTGGATATCCGGGTCGGCACCGTCATTCAGGCGGAACCTTTCCCGGAGGCGCGTAAGCCGGCGATCAAGCTCTGGGTCGATTACGGTGATGAGATCGGCGTCAAGAAATCCTCGGCCCAGATCACGGTGCACTATGACCCCGAAACGCTGGTCGGCAAAAAGGTGATGGGCGTCGTCAATTTCCCGCCACGCCAGATCGGCCCTTTCATGTCCGAGGCGCTTGTCCTCGGGTTTTATGACGCGGGCGAAGCCATCGTCTTGGCTGTGCCCGACAAAGACACCCCGAACGGAGCGCGCCTGTGTTGAACCTTCTGATCACCCGCAAACT
>NZ_JAEPMO010000007.1 GCF_017643905.1 Marivita sp. | reverse complement strand
TGCGGACCCGCATCGAAGAACCTTGCCGCCTACGGCCGATGGCATGCCGCCCGGAACAACGCGGACCGCTCCTACCTTGATGCGCTCAGGCTGCTGCTCGCTTCAGGCCCTCGCGCCAACACAATTTGCTGACACCGCCTACATCCAAGTGTCAGGACGGCGCGTGCAGCCGAGAGAACGAAAAAGCGGCGCGAATCGCCGGACGCAAGCGCGGCTTGCTCATACGTCATCACGAGGATCTGCGGCATTTGCATTGCCGCGATCAGAACCACCACCGCACCGGCCATCAGGTATCGCGGATCATACATGATATCGATCAAAACGACCCCAGCAACCGAAAGGCCCCCCGTCAGCGCCATCATTCCGGCGGTCAGTGAAAACCGCATTCTTTGTAGGCTCCGGAAATTTTCCATGCTCTCGGACGGCGGACGTTCCCGATAGAGCGGGATCAGCAGTTTCCGGGTCATCATGCTTCCCATCAGCAGTGGAAAACTCGCAAGGAAAAAGCCGATATTGTAGATGCCGAATTGCTCAAGCGTCAGGAACTTGCCGATCAGCAGTTTGTCACCCTGCATGTAGAGAAAACCGCAGATCGTGCTAAGAAAAATCCATTTACCAAAGCTGATCAGCTCATCCGCCGCTTCACGTTCCCACTGAAAGCGATTGCGCTGCCCGGGCAGAAAAACGTTGTACGCGGTAAGCACCAGAATAGACGAGATGATACCGCTGATCACAAGCGCCCAGACGGATGCGAGATACCAGGCGAGAGCGATGGTGATCACGACGGTCACAGCCTGGACCGACAGGTCGAGACCCGTCAAGCGCCCCATCAGCAGATGCCGGTTCGCGCTATCAAGCCGGGTCGGGTTAAATCCCGTGATGAACAGGGTGATCCCCGCACAAGGCAGGATCCAGGCCAGCAGCGGTTCGCCATAGAGAGTTGCGACAGGTATCGCGAGGAGACAGGCCGTGAGCCACAAAAGGACCCCCCGAATGACCTGAATCGTCCATGCGGTGTCGAGGAATTTTTGATCGTCTCCTCGCTTTGACTGCATGATCGACGGGCTGACCCCGACATCAGAGAACATCGCAAGGCCCTGCATGATTACTGACACAAGCGCCATCATGCCGAATGCCTCGGGGAAAAGGAGGCGCGTCAGGATCAGGTTCGAGGCAAGACGCAAGACCTGCGCCATGGCGTATCCGCCAAGCGTGAAAACAGAGCTGCGCATAAAGCGCGCATCAAGCGAGCTGCCACGAAATTTTGATACCAGCGCTTGCATTACCGTCCCCGGGTCCAACCGTTTGAATTGTCGCCGGTCAACCGAACGACCAGCGCGACACCGGAATAAACGGCAAATCCCAGTGGGTCTTGTAGTGCCAGCTTCATCTTTTCGCGGATCGGGAAGTCTGGCTTATCGTCATTGCGCAGCAATTCGGGATAATACTCCCGGATTTCATCCACTCCTGCGTTCTGACGACGCCGGACCCGAACCAGATTGCTCCACCCTTCGACCAGTGGCCAAGTATAGGTCGCCGGGACGGCAATACGCTCTTCTGGCAGGAAACTCAGCCGGACGAATGTGTCGTCAGAGATGATGTTGGGAAACGTGCCCCACCGCATCCGGCCCGCCGCGTTGACAGCAAAGACACCTGCCCCAGGAACCCCATGTTTCATGAATGGCACCTGTGCATAGATTCGGGCATAGGCGCGGGTGGCCCAGGTTTTTGGCGTCGCAAGGATCAGAGTGCCGCTGGCATAGCGAGCCTGCGGCGTATCAAGCGCTGTGTAAATCTGGCTGATCAATCCTTCGGAAACTTCTACATCCGCATCGAGATAAATACGGATCGGCGCACGCGCCACATGGTCACCAGCATTTAACGCACCCAGCTTGCCACCATCCTTGCGATCGAGCACTTGCAGAACAAGCCCCTTTTCCGCAAAGCGCGGTCGCATCTCAAGCGCGGTCTCGGAGGTCCGGTCGCGGCTGCCATTCGAGATCACAATTGTCTCGAACGGCACGGCATGGGGCCAAGCGCTCTGCAAGACCTTTTCAAGGCACTGACCGATCAAAGCCTCTTCATTCGAGGCCGGGATCAGGACACTGAGAACCGGCAAGGACTCGGCTGTGTGACCGCGTGAGTTTGGCGGCATAACGAGAAACTTCCTATACTTTCAAGAACCTGCGGATGGCGCGACGTTGCATAGGATATTGTCAAATTTAAGGATAGCGGGAAAAGCGTGCCCTAATTCTCGCTTGTCACCGCATCCATTGACCGCAACACGCGCCACCGCGGATTGTCATCATTCAGGTGTCGCAATGCACCCCAGCTTCCCCATTTGCTTGGCGCTGCAACGTCGACAAAGGCGTTGAACGGGCTGTCCGTCAGGCTTGCCCAGGTATCCAACGCATCCCGATACAGGTCTGCCATCTGTTCCGAGTAGTTGAAGGCGATCAGGAAATCGACAAGCCGTTCGTTATCGACCGCCTCCCACTGCACAGCGGCGTGAGTGCCGCCCTCGTACATCACGAGTTGCAACCCATAACGTGCGGCAACACCGGCGTGATAGGGCCATAGCGTGTCCGTCATTTCCTTGAGTGACCCGTTGCGAACCCGTTCCGCAGCAAGATCGTCCATCCCATTGAAGCGGTTTTGGGAAATGTATTCGCGCAAAGCCACGCGCGCCAAACCACGCGCCTTTCCATCGGCCTCAGCCTGGGCGGCCGCGTTTTCAAGGGCGTCTTCCAGCGTTTCAGGCTCCCCCAGTTCATATCCGAAATACCCGGTGACAGCATAGGCATCAAACATGTCCACGGGTTTGAAACCCAGTTCCTCCTGCGCACGCGCACCAACCAGAATGGCTTGTTCCAACTCTGGCCAGCCCGTCTGAACGGTCACCACGCGCCTTAAACGACGTGGTGCATCCGTGCCGAACACATCGGTCCAGATCTTCATAACGGACGCGGCGCGAAGCCCGTAATACTGCATCCATCCATCATCGCTGGCGCCCCACAGTGCTTCGGCCTGTTCGCCAGACCAACGCGCCTGTTCAAAAAGGAAGTTCCACACTTCGTTGGAATATTCGACATAGGCGATACGGCCGGGATCCAGATTTGCCCTGACCAATTCCGCAAAACGCCGGACCAGATCATCCTCGGCGAGATGTGGTATATTGAACCAGGGATCGGCCCCAATCAAATTGGCAAGGTCAATCATCACCGGGAGTGGGACACCGCGCCAGACATATGAAAAATCGGTCTCTTTCGGCATCTCCTCCCACGTCTTGATCGGTGAGCCGTTGGTGAACATCCAGTCCATGAAACGCAGTTGCGCAACCCCTTCGAGCCGGTCCAGCCAATCTGGATTGAAGACCGCACCCGCCTTGAACGCATCCATGTGTATTTCGGGGACAATGCGAATGTTCCGGATGGGATCCGTGGGGTCTGTCGCATCAATCGCGACGCCAACCGCGCCAGGGCCGGGTGTGTAACTGAAAATGCGAAGCCCAGGTTCGCGTTTGATCACACGCGCCCGTCCGGTCACAGTCAGATCCCCCTGACCGTCATAGGTCAGGACATACCGTCCGGACAGGTGATGCGCCTCTGGCGGTTGATCGGTAAGAACAAGGCTTTCCAAGCGGGTCACGCCTTCGGGAATGCGTTGCGGCCAGCCGGCGTCATCAAAAACACCGTCAGCCATCATGTCTTCGAATTCCACACCACCCCACTGGTTCGGGAGATGCCCGATCCAGGGTCGCCCGGTTTTCATAACGTCAAGAAATGGATGTTGTGTGGACCAGTCGGCAATACCGTTCAAACCAAACGCAATTCCAGTCTTCCCGGTTGCGGCCTGAGCGTTAACGATCCCTCCGAACAGGGAAAGGCAGGCCAAAAGCAGGAACATCGCTAGAGATTTTTTGAACATGCGCGCCTCGATCCTTGTTCACATCCGAATATCAGAGCTGATGCGATATCTCTTCTGTTTTTCGACAAATTTACCTCGATAGCGTTTCGACAAGCGACTGCCGCAACGCTTGTGCGGCCTCGGCCCTTTGACGCGCAAGGGCAACGGTCAAGTTCTCGGTGACTCCCTCCAACGACGCAACTGGCGTGTCCCGTCCAGTGCTTGGGGATGTGTCGGGCTCGGCGCTTGGCAAAAGCTGCCGCGCATCATCACGTCTGGGCGCAGAACCAAAAACCGCGTCTGGAAATGCCTCTGTCGCGGTCTGCGCTACTGACGTGAACCCTTCCAGCGCAAGACGATCTGCAACTCTGGTGAGTGATGCTTCGGACGGCGCTGGGTCGAGGTCGGGCAAGACCGCAAGCGCGATCTGAACAAAAGTGATGCTGTCGGCATGCGTCACCAGATGATCGACGAGTTCCGAGACGGCAAGACTGCGCTCTGGTGCAGTCGAAGGCGGGTCGTCGGCAAGGTCATGAAGGGCATCGAAATACCGCTGATGCGCCAGATAAGATGCAAAGGACGCTTGCCAGCTTTGTTTTTCGTGATCTGTTCCCCGCAATTCGATCGAAATGGCAGCAAGTCTGTCCGGGTCAATATCGGGACCACTCTTGTCTTGGTCGACAGGCACACGTTCCGCCATGGCCAATTCGGCAGCAAAATGCTGCGAAAGTCCGGGAAAGAGGGTGTCCCCCGACTCCCCGACAAGCCAGGTCAACCTTTGATACAGTCGGAGCTGCAGTCCAACGGGCAAAACCGAAAAGGCATTCAAAAGGTCGATCTTGACGCTGTTGGGCACGTCCGCCTCATGTTTCATTGCCGCGATCAGCAGGTCATCGAACGGATTGCAGTCACCCAACCTAAGCGCGCCCTGATCCGCAGTTGCATCAAACATCTCTTCAAATTGCGTCCAATTCTGGCGCTCCTCTTCAACCGGATCCCAAGCCAGAAAAGCGATACGCGCTTCTTCAAGCCGCCCTTCCGAAAGGAATTGAACAACCAAGGCGTCTTGAAGCGCAATCGCATCCTGATCGACGAGAACCGTATCATCGGGTGCTTCGTCATGTGCCGCATTCGGAGGTCCACCAAATGTGGCCCAGATCGCGTCGGACCATGCGCACCTGTCGTGCTGCGGCGCCGATGAAATAGCTTCGGTCTGTTCGCGATCGACGACCGGCGCGTTCCGATGTGCCGGAACCGCAAGTTCCGTGAACCCACTGATATGCGCAGTTTGTCCGATCTGCGCGGAGATTGTCTTGTTCAGGCGATCCAAGACAGAAAAGTCGAGCGCAAAAAGGCCGCTATCGTCGACCGGACGCCACGTCTGGTTGGGAAGAACGGCGGTCAGATTGGGGAGTAGCGGGAGTTCTGCCGCCTGAAAATCGGGTCGCTCCGAGATATCGATGATGACCAGCCCCGGAGACCCAAGCGTGACAATTGCTTCGCAATTGCAGTTCAGAACAATCTCAAGACCGTTGTCCTTTGGGATCACTGCGGTCACGCGATTTGCGTTGAGGCGGTCAAACACCCTGCTGCTGTCCACCGTCGAAAGACCGGGTGTAAAGGCAAGGTGGAATCGCCCTTGTCCCGTCGTTTGTGTCTGCACATTTGACAAGATTTCGTCGGTCGAAACGGTCAGACGGGTGAAGCCGGGATGTTCTCCACCGCGCACGACTCCCGTGGCGGCGGAAACGGCCTGCGGCCCGGCGAGGCAGATACCAATCAGGAGGGAGCCACACAATCTACGCATTGGTTTTCAGAGACCGAATGGCTTCATCCAGTGCAGCGAACCCGGGACGGTAATGATGGGGAATGTTCTGTCGGGCAACCTCAAGACACATCTTCGGAGGATGTTGGTGAAGGTGCGAGACAAAGACTTCCTTGATGGTCCTGTAAAAGTTGATGTCGTCATCAGCAGCAGCTTTCACCTTGAGAGCAAATGGTGCGACCAGACAATACGCGAGGAAAACCCCAAGAAATGTGCCAACCAATGCGCCCCCGATCAGTTTGCCCAGAACCTCGGGCGGTTGATCGATGGACCCCATTGTCTTGATCACACCCAGAACGGCGGCCACGATGCCAAGCGCAGGAAGCCCGTCCGCAACGGATTGAAGCCCGTGCACAGATTGTTCGAGGTGATGTTTGGTTTCCTCTATCTTCTTGTCCAAAAGCTCTTCGACCTGCATCGGATCGTCATAGTTCATCGAGGCCGAGCGCAACGTATCGCAGATGATGTCGAGAGCGGCATGATCTTTTAGAAGTTTCGGGAATTGTCTAAAGATTTCGGACTCTTCTGGGTTGTCGATATGGGCTTCCAAACCGACGGGGTTTTTTCGAGCCAGGTTGATCAATTGATAGAGAACCTGCAAAAGCTGATTGTAATCTTCAGCCTTCCACTGGCTGCCTTTGAAAACCTTCAACGTGTCCTTGCCCGTCTGTTTGAGCGACGCAAAGGTGTTCGCAACGGCAAACGCGCCAATGGCCGCGCCGCCGATCATCATCTCGAAAGGAAGCGCCTTGAGAATGATGCCCAGCTTTCCGCCTGCCAGAAGATAGCCCCCAAACACCATGCAAAAGGTGAAGGCGATGCCTGCAACTGCAATCATTTGGTGTATTCCTTTTGCGCGCAAAGACCGCTGTTTACATCACGACAAATTCTGCGTGCAGCGCACCGGCCGCCTTTATCGTTTTCAGGATGTCGATCAGATCGTTCGGCGTGATGCCAAGTGCGTTCAGTCCGGTGATCACATCGGAGAGTGTCGTGCTGCCCGGAACCTCGGCCAGGGACACGGCTGGCGCGTTTTCGATCTGTGCAGTCGACCGAGGGACCACGACCGTTTCGCCCTCTGCGAAAGGATTTGGCTGTACAACAATCGGTTCTTCCTGAACCGTGAGGGTCAGATTGCCCTTCGACACCGCCACGCGTGACACGCGTACGTTTTCACTGATCACGATGGTTCCTGATCGTTGATCGACGACAACTCGTGCCAAGGTGTCGGGTTCGATGCGCAGGTTCTCGATCTGGGCCAGAAGGTGGGAGGGGGATCTCTGTCCGGAGCCGCCAAGGTCGACAGAGACCGTGCCCGAATCTGTCATCGTAGCTATGGGGGTTCCAGAAGCGACATTGATCGCGCGCTCGATCCGGTATGCTGTTGAAAAATCAGGGCTTTTCAACGCCACAGTTAAAGATTGCATCTGATTGAATTCGAACGCGACTTCCCGTTCGACAATGGCACCCGACGGAATGCTTCCAGCTGTCGGGACCCCTTGAACGGTGCGTGCGGCGTCACCTTCGGCGGCAACCCCTCCGGCGATGATCGAACCCTGCGCGACCGCATAAATCTGTCCGTCTGCAGCGTTCAGCGGGGTCATGACAAGTGTTCCGCCACGGAGGCTCGACGCGTCGCCAATGGCGGATACGGTGACGTCGATCCGTCCCCCGGCGCGCGCGAAAGGCTGTAACTGACCTGTCACGATCACCGCAGCCACGTTCTTGGCGCGGAATTGTTCTCCGGTGACATTGACGCCAAGCCGTTCCAGAATGTTGGACATCATGTCTTCGGTGAAGGGTGAATTCCGCAGGCCGTCGCCGGTGCCGTCCAACCCGACGACGAGGCCGTAGCCGACAAGATCGTTGCCACGGACACCCTCAAAACTGGCCAGGTCTTTCAGGCGCACGCCCTGCGCCATTGCCAACCCCGGAAGAAGGAAGATTGCGATTGCTGCGAGCAAACCTTTCATCGCAGATACTCCGCCAGGGACACTCGCCCTTGTCGGGCTGCGATGCGATAGAAGACTTCAAGCTGCTGCTGGGCCGCCTCGAAGTTGGACGCTGCTTCGAACTGGTCAATTCCGATCAATGACAGCCGGTCCAAGGCAATGCGATCCAACTCGGCCGCGGTCGACAGGCGCGCGGTCTCGATCATGGCTTCGGTCAAGCCCAATCCGGCGCGCTCTTCCGTCAGGGTCCGATCCACGTCGAGCAAGGCTAAGCGTCCTTGCTCCACCAACGTTTTTTGATCTTGGACGTCAAATCCAAGAGACGAGTCCGACGCAAGGGCCGCAAAGGAAAGAGCCTTGAGCAAGTCTCGAACCGTTTCACCGTCTGCGCGCAGGCCGAATGTCACCATGTCGTCGGGACCGATCGGCAATTGTGCAAACCCGGTGTCTGACCCGGAATAGGCAAGCGACTCGAACGATCCACCGGGCGGGTCGAACCAGGCATCAAGGGCAGTCGTCACGTCCGACGTGGTGGCAGAGCCCGCGACGGCAGACTGCAGCATGTGGAGGAATGACGCACCGTCCGGCAAAGGTGCAGAGCGGCTTGCAGCGCCCGAGAACAGAAACCGGCCGGCGGCTTCGGTATTCAATGCATTGACCACATCGACCAGAGTTTTTGCGGCCGTGTCAGACAGTCTCTTGACCTCTGACGCCCGGTCCAACTGTCCGACCAGCGAAAGGCTGATCCCAAGTTCGCTGGTCTGGTCCTGAATCCGGCCAAGCACGCTTTGCGTTGCGTTCGCAAGTACCGATGCCTCGGCGATGCCGCGTTGATGTTGTTCAAGCAGCTGAGTTTTCCGATCAAGCAGAGAAACAGCCATCGGAGAGCCGCCCAGATGGCGCGCTTTGTCGCTGGCGAGGCCGGTTGTCGCCTCCTGTGCCGAAATATCCGCGGTATTTCGCAGGCGGGTCTGAAACTGACTGGAGAGCATAAATGATGCAAGATCACCAATGGCGCGCATGATGTGTTCCTTCAAATTCGGAGAAGTTCTGAAAGCATGTCGTCCACGACCTGGACGACACGCGCATTGGCGGCATAGGATTTTTCAAGCTCGATCAGCTTTTGCAGTTCCTGATCCGTATTGACCCCGTCCGATGCGGCGGCGTCGCGGAGTTCGGTCAGTCGGGAGAACGTTGCCACACGTGCCTCTTCCGATCCGACGCGCTGAGCGGCTACCGTATTCGAAAGCTCCTGCAGATGATCGACAAGACTGCGCGGCGCAGAGCCCAGCACGGTGGAGCCGGGGACAGCGGCGAGGTTCAGTTGTGCCTTCATTCTTAACAGCAGGTCACTTTGACCGACATCGCCTTGAGCGGTAGCATTCAAGCCATCGCGCCATCGCCAGGGTTCGGAAGAACCCACCCAAAGAGCGGCGTTCAATGTGATGCGCCCGGCCAGTCCGGTCTCGTTCGCCACGTCGAAATTGAGACCGTTATCGGTGAAGATTCCGGGGTCAGTGACGCCGAGGGTCGTGTCCGGCCCACCCGGGCCGAACCGTTCAATGGCATCCCTTGCTATCGCGTCGAGGCGTTTCTGCATCTGCGGCGCGCTGACATCCCGGAGGTTGAATTGCGCCTCAAGCGATCCGCCGTTCATCATCCCATTTCCGGGAATACCGACAGGCTTACCGTTGATGGTCATCCCTGACAGAAGGCCATTTTCGACGGTCATGTGTGGAAGGATGGTGGACGTTGGCGCAAAGCCGATTGTGACGGCCCGCTCGTCCAGTAGCGTTCGCCCCTGCGCCGTGAACACCGCAATTTTCCCGCTATCGCGTTCGACGACATGAAGCGGGACAAATTCCGCAAGCACGTCGAGCGTGGCATCGCGGCGATCCATCAGACCATGTGCGTTCTGGCCGAGATGCCTCGCAGTCATGATCTGTGCGTTCAGTTGCTCTAGTTGGAGCAGTCCACTGTTGAGACGATCGACGGTGTTCGCGAGTTCCGCGTCGGCGCGGCTGCGTAACGCGTCAATCCCGGCGCTGGTGTCCCGCAACCCACCTGCAAATGCCTCCGAGGCGACCGAAATGTTGCGCAAACGCGTTTCCGAGGACGGGTCCGACGCAGAAGACAAAAGCGCCGTTTCAAATCGCGTCAGTTTTTCTGCGACAGACCCGATTGTGTCGACGCTGCCGATCAGTTGTTCGAGAGTGGCTTGGAAATCAGACTGTGCGCTCGCGGCGGAATGGTCTGCCAACGCAAGCCGTTTCTGATAGGCCAATATCGGATCGGCATGGCGGGTCACATTGGCCACGATCACTCCGCCGGACGTTTGCGTCGCATTGGTGGACAGTGATATGTCCCGCCTGCCATAGTTTTCGTTCAAGGCATTGGCGATGTTCGAAGAAATGACGGTTGTGCCGCGCGCGTTGGCGACAAGACCACTCATGGCGTTGGACAGGGCTCCGGAAAGGCTCATGGAAATATCCTTACGGCTTCATGGAATCAGCGTTTGATGTTGGTCGCTTCCTGCAGCATCTCGTCCACGGTCTGAATCACCTTGGCGTTCGAGGAATAGGCCCGCTGGGTTCTGATCAATTCAGTCAGTTCATTGGCGATATCGGTCGCGGATTCCTCGAGAGCGAAGGACAGGATATCGCCGGTTGATCCGTTACCCGCGTCCCAAAGGAAGAAACTGCCGCTTTCTGGTGTCGGCATGTAAAGCTGGCTGCCTGCGGCGGCCATTCCGTTGGGGTTCGGGATATCGACCAAAGGCACCTGATAGAGTGTCCGGGTGGTGCCCGTGTCGTAGAAGGCGTTCACAAGCCCGGTTTCATCCACTTCGACCGACGTCACCTTGCCGACAGGAGCGCCATCGCGGCTGATATTGAACGGCGCAAAGATATCGGAGAGTTGGGAAAGCCCTTCGTTCAGTCCGAGGCGGCCAATATTGATGTCGATCGGGCCGCTTGGCGCTGTGATCGTCAGAATACCTGTCGCGGCATCGTAGGGACCCCCAGTCACGTCCCCGACGCTCAGCAGCGTCCCCCCAAGGGTGCGGGCATCATCGAATTCCAGATCGTATTGGCCGATGACGGTTGCCGGATCTGCGCCGTCAACGATTTCAAGACTCCACTGGTTCGATGTGCCCGCGGTGGGAACAACCGGTGTGAAGGTGAATTCCAAAGTCTCGGCGCGACCAAGATTGTCGTAGTATTCGATCGACTGGGTCAGCGGGTCACCCAGCGCCCCAGCTTCGGTTTCGGTTGCGGGCAGGTTGATCCCCAATTCGATACGCGTGGTCGGTTCGCCACTGAACTGGTTGACGTTGATGCGCACGGGTTCAAGCGCTTCGCTGGTGGCGCGGGGATAGTTTGGAATGGTTCCGTCAAGGTTGGCGGGCCACCCCAACAGGATCTGCCCAGAGGCGGTGCGCAGATACCCATTTGCATCGGTCCGGAAAGACCCGGTCGTGGTCAGGAACATCTGCGGCGTTTCCGAGCCCGACAGCACCTCAGTCGCTTGGGCGACCGGCAGGAAACCGCGCCCGCTGACCGCAAGATCGGTCGAATTCGAGGTCGTGGTGATCGCGCTGTCCTGATCGATATAGCGCTGGGTCGTTGTGCGCACCCCACCTGCCGTGTAGGTTCCGCCACCCGATGTCACGACCATTGAGTGAAAATTCGCCTCCACCCGTTTGTAACCGGGGGTCTGAGAATTGGCGATGTTGTCAGAAATGGTGGCCAGACGGGTTGCGTGCGACGCGAGGCCGACAACGCCTGCGCTGAGTGAGGAGGAAATCGACATGGAAACGCCTTTCTGGTGCGATGACTTGGGTTCATCACAGCAGTAAGGCGTGGGGTTTAACGGGGACCTAACGGATAAAAGTTGACCTAATTTCCAGCGCCGCTCTCAGTATCTCAGGAAGATCAGCTCGATCCTGTTATTGCGTGCGGACATCAGGTTCTTGACCACTGGTTCGCGATCCCCATAGGCCGTCAGTCTGCGCACCCTTTCAGGGTCAAGCCCGAAACCGGTCAGTAGTTCAGAAAAAGCAAAGGCGCGGTCCGAGGACAAATCCCATGTCGGGTCTTCGATGCGAACAACCGGCACCTTCGCAACGTGACCTTCGATGGCGATCTCGTTGCTCAGCATCTTGCTGGCCTCGCGCACAGCATAGGCAATTGACTGTGTCAGCACCGTCGGTTCCGTGCCATTGACGAACAGCGGGTCGTCTTCAGCATCGAAAAATTCGAGGACAAGTCCTTCGTCGGTGATGCGCGTGACGACATGGCGCAACCATTTGTCTTCCAGCATGCTTTCGCCACCGAGACCCAAAAGAACGTCCTGAACCTCCTTGAAGGACGTTTCCTGAGCTGTCTTTTCTGCGGAATCCGAGCCGTTACTGTCCGTTTGCTGCAAGGCATTCGCGCCCACACCCATGCGGGGCAAGACATCCGCTGCAAACACGCTGTCTCCCATGAACAGACCGTCCGATCCACTGGACAATCGGCTGATGGGGGCGGTCGGACTGAAATAGTCCGCGATCCCCTTGCGCTGTTTTTCTGTTGTCGCATTCAACAGCCACATCAACATGAAAAAGGCCATCATCGCGGTGACAAAGTCGGCATAAGCGACTTTCCAGGCACCCCCATGATGCCCGCCAGCGACGATTATTTTCTTACGTTTGATGATGACTGGCGCGACATTTCTGTCGGTCGCCATACCCTACTCTCCTTACACCCAAGACGGGGTGTAACAGGTGGGTGTAAACCTCTGCTTAACGCCTAAAAATCGAGGTGTTTCCAAGTTCCGTAGTCAATGACCGAAGCGATGCGGGGAAAAGGGTGTAAGATTCCGGTTGCTGGGCTGGTCCGCGATCAGACCTGCCACAAGCCGCCCGGTTTTTGGACCGGCGGTCAGGCCGATATGCTGGTGTCCGAAGGCGGTAAAGACTCCGGTGTTCCTGACCTCGCCAATCAGCGGCAGACTGTCCGTCGTCGCAGGCCTATGACCCATCCACGTCTCTTCACGGTCGAATACGAGGTTCGGAAAGGCCTCTGCAATCTTGCGCCGAAGCAAGGCGAATGGTGCCTCAGACGGGCCCGCTTCCAGCCCACCCAGTTCAACGATCCCAGCACAGCGCAATCCCATATGCATCGGTGTTGCAACAAATTTTCCGGACGTGATCATGCAGGGCTGGCGCGGTGCGCCGGACGGGTTGGTCATGACAATGTGGTAGCCTCGTTCACTTTCCAGCGGGATCTTGAGACCAAGCCGCGCCGTCAAGGATTTGGACCACGCGCCAGAGGCGATCACGATGCCGTCGGCCTCCATCGATCCTAGGGATGTGATCAGGCGCGGGGCCGCATTCTCTTGGGTTTCGATGTCTTCGACAGTGGCTTTGACGACGCGACCACCCATCTGTTCGAATTCCCGTGCAAGTGCTGCAACATATCCACCGGGATTTGTGACGAACCCATGATCCTTGACAACGGCAAGGCATTTGATCGAGGGTCCGAAACTTGGCTCGAACTCCTGAACGGCTGCGCCTTCGATCAGGGTGGGAATGAACCCATGTTCCCGGCGCAAGGCCCAAGCGTATTGGTCTTTCTCGAAGTCCGCGCGCGTACCATAGGCATAGACGTAGTCGCTCTTGCAAAGAAACGCACGGGCCGCCAGACCTTCGGTCAGGGCGAAATGCTGGTCCACTGTATCGGTGGTCAGGTCGGCAAGGTCAGATGCGATACGCCGCGCATCCCGGTCATTCGCGTGTTTGAGATAGCGGACCAGCCAAGGCGCGAGGCGTGGCAGGTACGACCAGCGCAGAAACAGGGGCGACCCGGGATCCAGCACCATTTTCGGTGCCTTCGTGATCAGGCCCGGTGTCGTCACCGGCACCATCGAACCCGCTGCCAACAAGCCCGCATTGCCGAACGATGTGCCCTGCCCCGGTCCATCACGGTCGACAATCGTCACGTCCTGTCCAAACCGTCGCAGCCAGATGGCGGTCGACACACCGACAATACCGGCACCGATCACAATGACATGTTTGGCCATAGAGGACATCCTGTTTGCGCCGGCGGGAGTCAAACGGCGTTATGGCAGGATGGCACGGAAGAACGGTGTATTCCAGAGGATGCACCGTGGCAGGTCGCACCACAAAAACGCCTTGAATTCACGCCTCCGCGAGACAGCTTGAGGCGTATGGAGGGCGTTGCGATGCGAAAGAGACTGAGCGGTGTCGGACTGGCGGTTGCGGTGGTATCGGCAACCATGGCGGAGGCGGAGATCTACCACCGGGAAACCATTTCTGATTTCAGAGCCGTCAGCATCGCCTATGACGCCCTCGTCTGCGGGATATGGGTCGCCAATGAAAGCAACGAGGTTGTTCTTCTGTCGACCTTCGGCAAAGAGCTTCGTCGGTTTGACACGGGCATGCGCTCGGTGCGTAGCCTGACGGTTGAAGAGGAGGGGCTTCTTATCGCCAACGGCTGGGGCGAGTTTCGCCGCATCGACTGTGACGGTCGCGCAATAGATGCGCCGTTTCGCCTGAGTGATACTCTGTACGATACCGAAGGTCTGCACCGCGACGCCGACGGAAGTTTTCTCGTAGTGGAAGACGATCCATCACGGCTGTTGCGGATTGCACCCGACGGCACCGTTCTGATGGAACTGTTCGGAGATAGATTTGACCCGCCGATGACCGAACCTCAGGGCGTCACGCGCGATCCCTATTCGGGCAACATTCTGGTCGTCGACGACAACGAGGGATTGAACAGCCTTTTCGAACTGGCTCCCGATGGGCGCGTTCTGTCCGTCACGCCCTTGTCGCAATACGGGTTCGATGCGGAGGGAGTTGCGCTCCAACCAGAGACCGGAACGCTTTATGTCGGGTTCGACAGCGGACAGGCGCTGGCAATTTTCGACTGGATTCCCACAGAAATCACCATCGACACACCTTTGGATCGCGGGCCCGATTGCGCCTATTCGTAATCGGACCCGAAACGCGGCTTTAGTGGCTTAGGCCGATTCAGGCACGGCTGTCATCGGTGGGGTTTTTCCGAAGCGGATATTGGCCACCAAGAGACCGACAGTTGCGATTGCACCTGCAATGTTGAGGATCAACGCGTCTGGCCACAGGGCAGCAAGACCTGCCGCCAAGCAAAGCGCCCGCATGATCCAGCCAAGCGGCTTTTCCATACATCCCTGCAATGCCCCGGCAAGTGCATACACTCCGATCGCACCGAAACAGAACACCTGGATCATCTCAGGCCAGTTGCCCGACAGGAACGGCGTGTAGGCAAAAAGCACCGGGATGATGTACAGGCCCTTGGCCAGTTTCCAGCTGGCGACACCCGTGGCCATTGCGGGCGCTTTGGCAATCGCCGCAGCGGTGAACGCCGCCAGGGCCACGGGGGGCGTGACATTGCTATCCTGCGAGAGCCAGAAGATGATCATATGGGCCGACAAGAGCGCGCTGGTCGCAACGGCAGGAGGCACCACAAGATCCCGCACAGGTGCCGCGATTTCCAGCGGCAGCGATCGGATCAATCCGGCAGCTTCGGCATGCGTCAGCTCCCGACTCAACAGTTCGATCTGATCCGGCACACCGAACATCAGCACGGCCTTCGCAGCCTCAGGCAGGGTTCCAGCAGCAAGCTGCGTGATCACGAACTGGTCGCTGATCATTCCCGACAGAGCCGGGGCCGACAATGTCGCAAGGACGATATACGCGGCGGTCACTGGCAGACCCATGCCAAGTACCAGGCTGGCCAGCGCAATCAGGATCAAGGCGACCATGATGTTGCCACCCGCCCAGCTGGTGATCATCAGGCTGAACGTGTTGCCGATCCCCGCGGTTGCGATGACGTTAACGACAAGGCCGACCGAACACAGCAGAACCGCCGTCAGAACCATGCCTTTCGACCCCATCACGAAAGCTTCAAAGACAGCCTTCGGGCCCATCCGGTTCTTCGTGAGCCAGCTTGATGCGATCACGGCGAGGATACCAAAGACCGCAGCATAGGTGGGGGTGAAGCCAGCAACCAGCAGACCAATCAGAGTACAAATCGGAATGATAAAACTCGCGCCCCCTTCCTTGAAAGCGGACCCAAGGGTCTGGCCTTCATCGGGCAACGGTTGAAGGTTGTTGCGGCGGGCTTCGATCCGGACAAAGAACCCGACCGACAGAAAGTAAAGCAGCGCTGGCAAGGCTGCGACTGCAACGATCTTCTCGTAGGGAATCTGGGTAAAGCTGGCCATCACGAAGGCTCCGGCACCCATGATCGGGGGCATCAGCTGACCACCCGTTGAGGCTGCCGCTTCGACACCGCCTGCGAATTTCGGCTGAAACCCTGCGCGTTTCATCAGCGGAATGGTGATCACACCTGTTGAGGCCGTATTGGCCACCGCTGACCCGGAAATCGTGCCTGTCAGGCCAGACGCGATCACAGCCACGATGCCCGGTCCACCCACCAGTTTGCCCGCCACGGCGCGGGCCATATTGATCACGAATTCGCCCGCACCCGAGCGCAGCAGGAATGCACCAAAGATGATAAACAGGAAAACATAGGTCGATGAGATCCGCGCGATGGTGCCGAACATTGCATCATCGCCGTAAATCGACCTGAAGGCAACGGTTTCGGGACTTAGCCCGGGGAAGGAGAACACTCCACCGACGAAGCGACCCCAATAGGCCACGTAGGTGAGCGACAGAATGATGAGAATCGGAATGATGATTCCGGCAACGCGGCGCGTCAGTTCAATTGCCCCGACGATTGCGACGGTTGCGGCAACCCAATCCATGGTCGAGAACTTGACGCCCCGGTCATAGATCGCGGTTTCCGCCTGCGCGAGCCAGACCGCAGAGACCGCGACGGCAATCCCCAGCGCGAAATCCAGTCCCACGGGGGCCGCTTTGCCGGACGATCCGCGCCACATTGGATAGAGCAGCGCCGCCAATAACGCGAACCCGGCAAAGTGAAACGCATTGCGTTGCAGTTCGGACAGTACCGGATCAAACGCTACATAGATATGGCCAACCGCGATCAAGAAACAGATGATCGAAATCGTCCTGTCCGCAAGCCCGTTGAATGAACGGAGTCGACCTCCGTCCTCGTCTTCTTCAGTTTTTGACATGGTCCCACCCAAACGCCAGAGAACCAGCCCGCGCTTTGCACGGGCTGGCCGAATTGGTGTGGTTCACTTGGCGATCAGGCGTTCGGGAATATCCAAGCCAACTTCCTGATAATAACGCAGCGCACCGGGGTGCAGCGGCAGCGGCAGACCAGCAATCGCGCTTTCGATGCTCATCACCTTTGTTGCCGGGTGGATGGCCTGCAGGAAGGGCAGGTTCTCGTAGATTGCCTTCGTGATCTGATAGACGTGCTCTTCCGGGATATCCGCATTGGTGGCCAGGAAGTTTGGCTGTGCAACGGTCTGCACATCCGTGTCTTGACCCGGATAGGACCCAGCCGGAATGGTGTAGGGCGTCCAGAGACCACGATCCGAATCCGCCATCTTCATTTCTTCTTCGGTCAGGCTCAGCAGCGTGACGCTGTCACCTGCAGATGCCATCAACTGGCTGATCGCACCAACCGGTACGCCGCCAGGGGCACCGATGCCCTTGACCTGACCGTTTTGGAGCGCTTCTGCGGACGGGCCGTAGCCGCCGTAGACCAGTTCATAATCGGTGTCGATGTCGATGCCAAAGCCGGACAGGATGGTGCGGTTTGACCCGATGGTACCCGAGTTCTGCGCACCCATTGCCATCGCCTCGCCTTTCAGCGCGACCATGTCGGACAGTGTGCCGGTTGCTGCCACATCAGACGAGACAACAAAGTGCTCCACGTTCTGCCACAGCATCGAAACAGAGCGCAGGTTTTCCTGCGGTCCAACCTCTGCGATCGGACCTGTGCCCGTAGCCGCATAATAGCCGAACAGACCCTGCAGAATGCCGAACTGCGCCTCATTTTCGCGCAGCAAGCGGATGTTCTCACCGGACCCGGCCGAGCTGATCGCGGACATGCCGATCTTCTGGCTCGGCTCAAGCTTGACCTTTACCAGCGTCGAAAGCGCAACGCCCACCGGATAGTAGGTGCCACCGGTCGATGCCGTGGTCAAAACATAGCTTCCGGCCTCGCTCTGCGCATGTGCGGCAATGCCCGAAAACGCGATGGTCGCCGCAAGTGCGGCGGTCTTGAAGTATTTCATGTAGGCCTCCCCTTATGTGCACCTTAGCAGTGCTGAGCCGGAGCATACGCGCGAGATTTCAAAACGGATAGGAATCATTCCGCAGGTTAGCGACAACAGCCCTTGCGGAAATCCGCAGGGCTCAGTCCAGAAGCTTGGATTTCTCCAATCCCAGCTTCACGATCTTCTCGTTAAGCGTGCGCCGCCCAATGCCCAGCGCCTCAGCCACCGCATCCATGCGCCCGCCATGGTTCGTGATCGCCTGCGAAATCAGCGTTTTTTCGAACCGTGCCACTGCCTCTCTCAGGGTTGCCGGGACGTCGTCGATCAGATCGTCGGTGCGCAGGGCTTCTGCTACCGACCCGCCTCCCCGCCGGGCAGCCAGAACCCGCCGCTCGGCCACATGGCGCAGTTCACGGACATTGCCGGGCCAGCTATGGGCCAAGAGGGCCGCGGCGTCTTCCGCCGTCATCTCGATGGGGCTGATCTCGTAGGTCTCACAAAACTGCTCGACGAAATGTTCGTAGAGAAGAACAATGTCGTCACCACGCTCGATCAGCCGGGGCAGGCGCATTTCGAACGTGTTGAGGCGGAACAGGAAATCCGCGCGAAATTTGCCGGCTTCGACCAGCGGTGCCAGATCTTCATTCGTGGCGGCTACGATACGCACATCTGTCTGAATCTCTTCATCGGTTCCGACGGGTTGGATCACCCCGGTTTCCAGCGCGCGCAGCAGCTTTATCTGCATCTCCAAGGGACAGGCTGCAACTTCATCCAGAAACAACGTGCCGCCATGCGCTTTGCGGAAACTTCCCAAAAGCGTCTGCGCCGTGCCGAACATCTGTTCTTCGACACGGTCGGGTGCAAGCGAGGCGCAATTCAGCGCAACAAATTCCTTGTCGCGGCGTGGCCCAAGACGATGCAGTGCGCGGGCGACCAGTTCCTTGCCCGTTCCCGTTTCGCCGGTGATCAGGACAGGGGCATCGGACAGGGCGAGGTCAATCGCCTCTTCCTTGAGCTTGGTCACACGCACATCACCACCCAGCAGCACGCGGTCCAATCCCGACAGGGAAACCAACTGTTCCCGCATCCGTTTGGTCATGTCCGACAAGCGATGCTGTTCTGCCGCATGCTTGAGAACCGTCAAAAGCCGGCGCGGTTCGAACGGCTTTTCCAGAAAGGAGTAAGCCCCGTTCTGGATGGCATCCACCGCCATCGGGATATCGCCATGTGCCGAAATCAGAACCAACGGCGGCGACGGGCGCTTCGACATTGCCTCCAGAAGGTCGAGCCCTGACATTCCAGGCATCCGCACATCCGACAGGACCACGTCAGGCGCAGTCGCCTGAAGCCGCGACAGCGCGACTTCTGCGCTGCCCACGGATTCAACGGCCCAATCCGATCTCTCCAACAGAACTGCGAGCGACTGGCGCATCTCGGCGTCGTCATCGACGATCAAGGCACGAAACGGATCAGGCATCAGCGTTGTCAGGCTTGGGAAGGATGATCACAAAGACGGCTCCTTGATCCAGGTTGTTCTCCGCATGCAGCGTTCCACCCATTTCGTTGATGATCTGGCCCGAAATGGCAAGACCAAGCCCCATTCCCTTGCCAGAGGGTTTGGTGCTGAAAAAGGGCTTGCTCAGGTCCGCGATGTTCAGATCGCCCAACCCGTGCCCATTGTCGGCGACGGTCAGAACAACGCAGCTGTCGCGCTCGTCCATGGAAAGGGTGACACGCCCGTCCGCTTTGCCTTCGGTTGCGTCGATGCCGTTGCGCAAAAGATTGACGATCACCTGCTCAAAGCGTTCAGGTCGTCCCCGTACGCGGATCGGATGGTCGGGCAGCGTGACATCTAGCCGGATACCTGCCTCCCGTGCTGTATGCCGCACCAGTTGGACAGCGGCCTGTACAGTGTCCTGAACCGGGAACGTTGTTGGCACAGACGCCGAGGTCCGACCGAACAGCCGCAACTGGTCCACGATCCGCTGCATCCGGTCGACAAGACCCGAAAGCTGCGGCCAGAGCGCGTTCGGTTCAGAATTGGCGGCGATTTCCTCGGCCACGAGGTAGTTGCGCATCGCGGAAATCGGCTGTCCCAGTTCATGTGTGATCGACGCCGACAATTGCCCCAGCGCGGCAAGCTGTTCCTTCTGCGCCAACTCGCTGCGCGCGGATTCAAGGTTTTTTTCGGCAATGCGCCGCTCTTCGATTTCGCGGGTCAATCGCTGACGGTCGGCATTGGAAATCGCGAGGGCATTGCGCAATTGCGCTGCGCGGTAGACCGACGCGGCAACCGTCAAGAGCAGCAGTGTCATCAATCCGCCCGCGACGTAGAGCAATGCCTGCCGCCGCGACTCGCGCACTTCAGACAAGAGGTGCAGCGACCAGTTCTCTTCCTCCAGATAGGCTTTGGTCCAGACATAGGCCGTCCCATCCAGCCGGGCACGACGTTCGCTTTCCGGCGTCCAATCCAGTGGGAACAGAGTCTCACTACCGAATTGCTGCTGCTCTTCCAGAATGCGTCGATTGCCTTCCGACAAAGGCGACATGTAGCCATAAATCAGTTTGGGGTCGGAACTGGCCAACACGACACCCTGCTCATCCGCCACAAGCACCAGTTCGCCATTGCCTGACATTGCGCGGCTCAGGTCGTTGAACCCGATCTTGACGGTGACCACACCTTGGATCATTCCCTGCGCATCCCGCACCGGTTCCGCAATGAAATATCCGGGACGTCCCGTCGTGACGCCAACCGCATAGAACCGTCCCGCGCCCCCTGCGACGGCATCGCGGAAATACGGTCGGAAGGTGTAGTAGTTGCCAACAAGGCTGTCCGTATCGCGATAATTCGACGACGCCACCGTTTTGCCATTCAGGTCCAGAACGTAGATAAACTCTGCCCCGGCCCGCGATGCGATATCCGCCAATATCGGATTCAACTCGTCGGTGTCTCCTGTCGTGAGTGCGTTCAAAGTGCTTTCGTCGATCGACAAAACGTAGGGCAGATGCTCAAGCCGGGTCAGCGCGTCGTCGATGGACGAAGCAAAGAACTGCGCACGCTCGGGTGTCTGCGCCGCCTCGGTGCGCAAAAAATAGGATGCCAGAGCAAAATAACAGGCAATTGCAACTGCACACAGACCCAGCACAGCCGCGAAGATATAGAACGCCCGCTGCGGTGACGGGTCCCCTGTATATGTCGGCGATTTGGTCAAAGTATCTGTCATCCCCGGATCTATAGCCAAGGATGCTTGACAAAGTCAGCGATTAAATCCCCGCCTATTCCGCAGCAACAGGCTCCGGTCCGGCATCGGCCTCGGCAGGTCGTGCCGACAGAACCAATCGCAGAAGCGGTGGCACGGTCAGGAGGGTCAGGAAGGCAGACATCGCCAAACCACCCACAACCACGGCCCCCAATCCGCGATAAAGCTCAGACCCGGCACCGGGGAACAGCACAAGCGGCAGCATTCCGCAGACCGACGTCAGCGTCGACATGAAGATCGGTCGGATACGGTTGCGCGTTGCCTCTTCGATTGCATCAATGGGCGACATGCCTTCCTCGCGCAGATGATAGAGCGATTGATGCACGATCAGGATGGCGTTGTTCACAACAATCCCGACAAGGATCACGAAACCAAGAAGGGTCAACATGTCCAAAGGCTGCGTGCCCACCATGTTCAACACGGCCAATCCTCCGACACCGCCGGCCGCGGCCACGGGTACGGAGATCATCACGACAAGCGGTAGCACGAAGGACTCGAACAAAACCGCCATGACGAGGAACACAATGACCATCGCTACGGCAAGGTTGATCTGAATGGCGTTCCACGTCTGAGAAAGCTGATCTGCCGTGCCCGATACCGACATGCGCACACCTGGTGGCAGACCCTGTTCCTCCAGCGCGGCGATCACTTGTGTCTCAAGCAGCTCCACTGCTGCCTCCAAGGGCAAAGCATCCGACGGGCGCACTTCGAGAGTGATCGTCCGAAGGCGCTCGAGATGGCGGATCTCGGTTGGTCCGGCGGTGACGCGAACCTCTGCCAACTCAGACACCGGAACGATCCGCCCGGTCGGCGTGACCACCGGGAAACTGCCCACGTCCTGCGTGCGCAGGCCGCTTAGAACGGTGCTGTCCCCCTTCAGGGTCAGATCAAGACACCGGTTGCCAACGTTGATTTCCGCCACCCTCAAGCCGTCGTTGAACGCATCCACCGTCGCGGCAAGGTCTTGCGTCGTTAGCCCCGCATCGGCAAGCCGCACGCGGTCCGGGATCAGCCGAACCTCCGGCGCACCCAGTTCAAGACCGGGAATAGGGCGGAACTGGTGCCCTTCGGAGCGCGGCAAGAGCTGCCCGATGGTGCCAGCCGCCTGACCGGCAACGCGGAGGATGTCTTCAAGCTCGTCTCCCGAAATGTTCAGCTCGATGGTCCGGCCACCGCCGACCCCGCGCCCGAAAAGCGACGGCTGGGTCATGAAACCGAAGGTTCCCGGCTCTGCAAAGATCGGCTGCGACAGGATCGGGATCACCTCGGCCACACGACTTCCATCGACTGCGGCCGCACCAACGAAACTGTTGCCCGGCGTGGCGACAAAAAAGAACGATTCCAGTGCCGGCTGCCCGGTTTCAGTTTCAGTCGCAGGAGCCGCGTCCCACATCGGTTGTGCTACAGCCTCAATGCGCTGGGCGATGGTCTCAGTGGTTTCAAGATTGTATCCGGGCGGCGGGATGATCAAGCCGAACACCAGATTACGGTTTCCTTCGGGCAGGTATTCCAGTTTGGGCAGGAACGCCCAAGCGGCAACGCCCGCGCCCGTCGCGATGGCAGCGACCATGACAAGACCAACCGTACGGAAGCGCACCGTGAACCGTACGTATTTCATGATGAGCCAGGTAAAGCCGCGCCCGAAGTGGTCGATGCCGGGAAGCCCCAGCTTCTTGGTCTCCCCACCTTTGAGCAATCGGCTCGACAAGGCCGGGATGACCGTCACGGCAACTACCAGCGAAAGCAGGACTGACACGGAAATCGCAACGGCGATGTCCCGGAACAACTGCCCCGCTTCAAGCTGCATCACGAGGATCGGGATAAACACCATGACTGTTGTCAGGGCCGACACAAGGATCGCGCCCCAGACCTGTTTCGCGCCGATATAGGCCGCGTCGCGCCGGGATTTGCCCTCTTCCCGCAATCGGAAAATGTTCTCCAGAACCACGATGGCCGCATCCACGATCATGCCGACCGCAAAGGCGATACCAGCCAGAGAAATCACGTTCAGCGTCCGCCCAGTGACCGCCATCGCCACGAATGTGGCCACGATGGACACCGGGATCGCCATGCTGATGACCAGCGTGGCACGCGGACTGCGCAGGAAGATCAGCAGGACCGCGGCGGCAAGCAGACCACCGATCCAGATATTCTGAGTGACCAGATCAATCGCGCCTTCGATATAGATCGTCTCGTCATAAACCTGTTCAAGCGTCAGACCGTTTGTGGCGACCGGCCCGGCCTCAAGTTCGGCGATGACGGCCTTCACCTCTTCCATGGTCGAGATGACGTTGGCCCCCTGTTCGCGCACGATGTTGAAGGCCAAAGCAGGTTCGCCCCGGAACCGAAGACGTGCGGTGTTTTCCTTGTAGGCAAAGCTCACATCCGCCACATCGCCAATGCGGACACGACCCAGCGCGCCATTGGTGCCAAGGCTTTGGCTGCGCAGCACAACGCTGTTGATCGCCTCAATCGTGTTCAGGTTGCCATCGGCACGCACCGTGTAGCGGCGTTTGCCTTCTTCCACATCACCGGCAGAAATGCTGATGTTCTCGGCGCGCAGCCGCTGAACCACAGCAGGGATCGTCAGACCCAATCGCGCCAGTTCTTCCGGGCGGATCACGATCTGCAATTCGCGGGACACGCCACCAAACACGTTGACGGTCGAAACACCGTTCACACGCTCAAGCCTTTCCTTCACCACGTCTTCGACGAAGTCGCCATAGGTGGGCAGAGGTCGCGTGTTGCCCTCCCTCGCCTTGACCATCACCCACGCGATTGGGCTGTCGTCGGACCCGGAGGTGTTCAGCGTCGGCTCTCCGGCTTCGCTTGGATAGCCCCCGACACGGTCCAGACGGTTCGACACGAGCAGAAGGATGTCACCCATATCCGACCCGATGGCAAATTCCAGCGTGACCGACGCCTGCCCCGTGCGGGCACGGCTGGTCATGATCTCGAGCCCCTCAAGACCCCGGAACGCGTCTTCCTGCGGATTGATGATCTCACGTTCAATCTCGGCAGGGGCCGCGCCGGGCCATGAGGTTTCAACGACAACCACAGGCTTGCGAACATCTGGGGCCAATTGCACCGGAATGCGGCTGAGCGCCAATGCGCCAAACAGGACGGCCATGATGACCACAGCCATCACGGCAATAGGACGTTCGATGGATGAACGGATCAGGTCCATGGCCTACCCGTTGCTTCCGGTGGACGGCGCACCGGTTGGTGCCCCTTGAGGCGGACCGGATGGCGCAATGTCCTGTCCCGGACGCAATCTTTCATTGCCGCGTACGACAACTTCGTCGCCCTCGTTCAAACCCGACAGAACCTCGAATGAGCTGTTGAGGGCAGCGCCGATTTCGATGGTACGCGGCATCGCCTTCCCGTCTTCATGGACGAACACACTCCACCCGCCTTGAGCCTGCACCAACGCGTCTTTCGGAACCACGAGAACCTCGCGCGGGGCACTCACCGGAACATCAAGTGTGACGGTCTGCCCAACCGCAATCGTCGCCGCCGTGTCCTGCAATTCGAAACGCACGGGGCGGGTGCGCGTTGCAGCAAATTCCGTTGGCAGGATGGCCCGGAGAGTAAGCGTCACGGTATCGCCGATATCGGTCGTGGCCGTAACCGGTTGATCTTTCCTTAGCGCGGACACGTAGCGCGCGGGGACATTCGCTTCGATTTCAAGCGCGCTTGTGTCGATCAGCGTCGCCACTTGGCTGCCTGCCGTGATGAACTGACCAACCTCGGTCGCAACATCGAGGACGACTGCGTCAAAGGGCGCCCGGACCACGGCGTTGTCGAGACGATAGCGTGCCTGTTCCAGCGCGTTCCTTGATGCCTGAATCCGTGCCAAGGCTTCCTGCTGCGCACCGCGCGCCTCGGCAAAGTCGCTGGCGCGTTCTTCCAATTGCGCTTCGGCAATGGTCGAGTTCTGTCTTAGTGTTTCGGCACGACGGAACGCCTTTTCAGCGCGATCCAGCCGCGCCTCCGAGACTGATATCCCCGCCTGAGCAATCGCAATCTGCGCCTCGGCTTGCGCCAGTTCGATTTCGAGAAGTTCGGTATCCAACCGTGCCAGCACGTCGCCTTCTTCGACAAGATCGCCGATCCGGATCGGGACATCCTGAGCAACACCGCCAACCCTTGCGGCAACCGCACTTTCCCGTCCGGCAACGACTTCGCCGAACACAGACACGGTTTCCGCCATATTGCTGGTCGTCACGATCGCGGTGGTCACACCCGCCGGACGGCCTTGAGCCGTCGCAAGGGCAGGAAGTCCAAGCATCAGACCTACCAGGGCACAACGGGCAAGAAGTTGCATCGAACCTCTCCTTTTTTGAATCGGCGGCATGCCGCAACGCAGTAGGTAGCGCATAATCCTGCAAAAACAGGCTCTCAGGACCCAAAGGACACAACTGCTGCAAGAATCCAAACGGTTTGGCGCAAAAACGGGCGTTTTGTCAGGTTGCAAGAAAGGGAATGACTTCCGCCAGCAACGCATCGGGCGCTTCTTCGGGAATGGCATGCCCGCATGCAAGCGCAACACCCCGCACCGTTCGGGCCTTGTCCCGCCAAGTCTGCGGCACATCATAGAGATCGCCGACCACGCCCGTGTCCCCCCAGATTGCGAGGACAGGCGCTTCGATACGGCGATCTTGATCGGCGCGGTCGTGCTCGAGGTCGATCTTGGATGCCGCGCGGTAATCTTCGCAGATCGCGTGGATCGTCGCCGGATCGCGGTAGGTGCGCAGATATTCGGCCATGACCTCTTCGGTGACCGCGCCGGGTGTCTTGACCTGGCCACCGATGTGGCGGCGCAGGAAATATTCCGGGTCCTGCCCGATCATACGTTCGGGTAAATCCTCGGGCTGGATCAGGAAAAACCACCAGAAATAGCGCGTGGCAAACTCTTGGTTGGTTTGTTCGTACATCGTCAGGGTCGGCGCGATGTCGAGAACCACCAGACGGTCCACCGCCTCCGGATGATCAAGCGCCATGCGATGGGCCACGCGACCGCCGCGATCATGTCCGACAACGGCGAACCGCTTATGACCCAGCGCCTGCATCAAAGCCACCTGATCCTTGGCCATCTCGCGCTTGGAATAGAGCAGATGTGGTGCGTGGCTCTCGACCTTTTCGCTGTCGCCATAGCCGCGCAAATCCGATGCCACGACAGAGTAACCCGCTTTGACCAAAGCAGGCGCGACCTTGCGCCAGACGACATGCGACTGCGGATGCCCATGGAGTAACAGGACGGGTGGGCCTTCTCCCGCGCTTGCGAAGTGGATGCGCACGCCGTTGACGGTCTCGTCCCGCAGTGTGAAGCCATCCAGAAAACGCGAGGCGGTCACACTCAGACACCGTCCAGAAGGGCGTCGGCAATTGCGCTTCCGCAGGTCACCGTATCGGCCATGCCGCCCAAGTCGGCAGTGCGCAGCGCATCTTCAGTCAGCACGGTCTCAATGGCGCGCACGATGGCCGCTGCCGCCTCTGGCTGACCCAGATGGTCGAGCATCATCGACGCCGCCCAAATCTGACCGACCGGGTTCGCGATGCCTTTGCCGGCGATGTCAGGGGCAGAACCGTGGACCGGTTCAAAGAGCGACGGGAACCGACCTTCGGGGTTGATGTTGCCCGAAGGCGCGATCCCGATGGTGCCCGTACAGGCGGGGCCGAGGTCGGACAGGATGTCGCCAAAGAGGTTCGATGCGACAACCACGTCGAACCAGTCGGGGTGAAGGACGAACTGCGCGGTCAGGATGTCGATATGGTACTTGTCGACCTTCACATCGGGATATTGCGCCGACATCTCCTGCACCCGCTCATCCCAATAGGGCATGGTGATCGAGATGCCGTTCGACTTGGTCGCAGAGGTCAGATGGCCACCGCGCGAACGGGCCAGATCGAACGCGTATTTCAGGATACGGTCCACACCGATCCGGCTCATCACCGTTTCCTGCATGACAATCTCGCGGTCCGTGCCCGGGAACATGCGCCCACCGATGGACGAATACTCGCCTTCGGTGTTTTCTCGCACGATCATCATGTCGATATCACCGGGTTTGCGACCGGCCAATGGCAGCGGAACGCCCGGCATTGCGCGGGCGGGACGCAGGCTGACATATTGATCGAACTCGCGCCGGAACTGGATCAAGGACCCCCAAAGCGACACATGATCCGGTACGATTTCGGGCCAGCCAACCGCTCCAAAGAAAATCGCATCGCTGCCCGACAGCCTGTCCTTCCAGTCGGGAGGGAGCATTTCGCCGGTCTTGACGTAGTAATCCGCGCTGGAAAAATCGTGGTCTTCGAAATCGAAGCCAAGATCGAACCGCTTTTGTGCGGCCTGCAACACGCGGACGCCTTCCGGGGTGGTTTCCTTGCCGATCCCGTCGCCCGGAATGACTGCGATCTTGTAGCTGTTCTGGGACATGCGAGAAGCGGCCTTTCCAAATAAAGAAGCGGCGCCGAAGACACCGCTTCATCAAAGACTACAATCGGGGCAAGGGCCTCTTCAAGGCCATCGCCTTCGAAGATCAAAAATCAGATGTTCTCTCCGCGGATCGCTTCGCACACCGCTTCGGTCACTTCTTTCGTGGTGGCCGTTCCGCCAACATCGGGCGTGATGATACCTTCGGCGCACACCTTTTCCACGGCGCGCATCAGACGGGCAGACGCCTCGGCCTCACCCAGATGGTCGAGCATCTGGCTGGCGGTCCAGAACGTCGCCACGGGGTTCGCGATGCCCTTGCCGGTGATGTCAAAGGCCGAGCCGTGGATCGGTTCGAACATCGACGGGAATCGGCGTTCAGGGTCGATATTCGCGGTCGGCGCAACCCCAAGCGATCCTGCCAAAGCGCCAGCCAGATCAGACAGGATGTCGGCATGCAGGTTGGTTGCGACGATGGTGTCGAGCGATTGCGGGTTCTTCACCATTCGCACCGTCATCGCATCGACCAGCATCTTGTCCCACGTGACATCCGGGAATTCCTGCGCGACCTCTGCTGCGATCTCGTCCCACATGACCATACCGAAGCGCTGCGCGTTGGACTTGGTGACAACGGTGAGAAACTTGCGCGGACGCGATTGGGCCAGTTGGAAGGCATAGCGCATAATGCGGGTCACACCGACACGGGTGAAGATGGACACTTCTGTGCCCACCTCTTCGGGCATGCCGCGGTGCGCACGGCCCCCATGTCCGGAGTATTCCCCCTCGGAATTCTCGCGGACGATCACCCAATCCAGATCGCCGACACCCACGCCGCGCAGGGGCGAGGTTACACCGGGAATGATCTTGGTCGGGCGTACGTTGGCATATTGGTCGAAGCCCTGGCAGATGGGCAGCCGCAGACCCCAGAGCGTGACATGGTCCGGCACATCGGGCGCACCCACGGCGCCAAAATAGATCGCGTCGAAGGGTTTGAGCTGTTCAAGACCGTCTTCAGGCATCATGACGCCCGTCTTCTTGTAATAGTCCGAACCCCAATCGAAAGTCGTCACGTCAAAGCGCACGTCTCCTGCGCGTTGAGCGAGAACGGACAGTACTTCCGTTCCAGCGTCGATCACTTCTGGCCCGATGCCATCCGCGGGAATGGCAGCAATTTTATAGGTCCGCATCATGGTCTCCTGATGGCTTTCCGGGCGCGGGACATGCGCGCTCCGACCGTTACGCGTGACAATCGCAACTTGACCAAGCCAACACAACGCATCAGAGATCATATAAAAAAATGAAATAATATTGGTCGCATGGAACTCCGTCAACTCAGGTGCCTCGTCGCCGTCGCGGACACGCTGCATTTTGGAAAAGCGGCGCAAAGCCTGAATATGCTGCCTGCATCGTTGGGACGGCATATCAAGCTTCTGGAAGAAAGCCTGGGTGCGCGTCTGCTTGTCAGAACAACGCGCAGTGTCTCTCTGACGGAGCCGGGACGCAATTTTGTCGAAGCAGCGCGCGACCTGATCGAGCAGGCGGACCGGCTTGAGGCGACATTCCGGGACAGCCGACAGGATCAGGCGTCGATCCTTCGGATCGGTGCCATCGACAGCGCGGCTGCGGGTCTTATTCCGCAGCTCTTGCCCCATTTTCGTGAAAGGCATGCCGAGATTGACGTCGAACTGCTTGAGCAGAAAACAATCCGGCTTTTGCCAAGATTGGTGTCTGGGCGTCTGGACATCGCCATTGTCAGGCCTCCAGAGGTGCGCGACGCGCGGCTTGTCTACCAGCATCTGTTTTATGAAACTGCGGTCGTCGCGGTTCCGGAAAGCCATCCGCTTGCCAAACGAACTAAGGTTTCGGTCGAAGACATGGCAGACGCCCCGCTGATCGTGCCGGAACGAAATTCCCGGCCTCACAGCCACGACCTGACGATGAAACTGTTTCTCGAGGCAGGGCTCACTGCACGTGTTGCACAGATCGCCGAGGAGAAGCAGACGATTGTCAGTCTTGTCAGCACAGGCGTGGGATTAGCGATCGTGCCACGGTGGGCATCACGGCTAGCGGTGGGTGGCGTTTCCTTTGTGTCGCTTGACCTGCCGGACAGCGCCCGCAACCGCCTTGCGGTATCAGCGGTTTGGGTTCGGGACGCACGGCATCCAGCGCGGGATGCGTTTCTGGAGGTGCTCGAAGACCGTCTTTCCGCACTCGCGGCAACGGCATGACGCATGTCGGGATCGGAATTATTCAAAATAATTGAATAATCAATGAGACTGAAGTTACAGTCTTTTGCCTTGAACTCGTGATTTCCTTGCCTGTAGCTTTACTTCATGCGTCGCGGATCAATCCGCTAGGGCAGCAAAAAGCAAACCTGCGCCCGAGGAACGCACACAGTGGAGGAAAACAATGAAATTTACTGCTTTGACAGGGGCCGTTGTGGTCGCTGCCTTTTCGGCAACCATGTCCGTCGCTCAGGATCGGACAGGCTGGCCAGAGAGCTTTACCGTCGGCACCGGATCGCAGGGTGGGACGTATTTCGGCTATGGCTCTGGCTGGGCCGGGATCGTGTCCGAGGTTCTGGGTGTCTCTGGCGGCGCCGAAGTCACCGGCGGCCCGATGCAGAACATGGCGCTGGTCCACACCGGCGATCTGCCCTTTGGCATGACAACCATGGGCCCTGCGGCGGAATCGATCGCCGGTTCGAACCCGATTGCACCGGGTCTGCCGATGACCAACGCCTGTGCGATGTTCCCGATGTACCAGACACCGTTCTCGGTCACCGCTCTCGCATCGTCGGGGATCGCGTCCATCTCTGATATCCCGGCAGGTGCGCGTATCGGCTTTGGCCCGGCAGGCTCGACATCCGACACCTATTTCCCGCGCATGATGGAAGAACTGGGCGTCAATTTCGAACGTCGCAATGGCGGCTGGTCCGACCTTGGCGGTCAGCTTCAGGATGGTCTGCTGGACGTGATCGCCTTCGCAGCGGGTGTTCCGGTTCCTGCGGTGTCGCAGCTTGAGGTTCAGACCGCGATCAACATCATCGAATTCACCGAAGAAGAACAGGCCAAGATCACGGCAGCCTTCCCTGTGGCGAATTTCGACATCTCTGCCGATGCCTACACCACACTCGAAGCGCCGGCACGGTCGGTCTCGATGTGGAACTTCGCCATCGCAAACTGCGACCTGCCCGAGACCTTCGTGTACGAAGTCGTCAACGCGGTCATGTCAGACAATGAGCGGATGGTGAACACGCACCGCGCAGCGCGCTCCACACTGCCGGAATTCTGGGATCGCAACACCGTCATGAAGTGGCACCCCGGCGCAGCGCGCTGGTTCACAGAAAACGCAAGTGCAAGCATTGCGGCGGATATGATCCACGGCGGATGATTATGCATGATTTGCGAACAATGCGTTTCTATTGTTTGCAAGTGCTGAAGAATCGGAACCGCGCCCCACATGCGGGCGCGGTTTTGTTTCAATGATGGCCGGTTCAAGATAGCGTTCAGGCTACACAGGCCATCACCCGGGAGGACACGATGACCGATTCCAAAAACCTGCATGCCGACGAGCCGCTGGACGAACCCATTCTCGCCGAAGGCGTTGACGAGGAACCGATCGAGAGCAACCGCCGTCTGTTTTCAGGGCGCGCCTATTTCGTGATGGCCGCACTTTCGACCATCTATGCCGCGTTCCACATGATCGCATTGAACGGGGTGTCCATTTCCGATTGGACCGGGATCGAAATACCGTTTTTGCCGCAATTCCCTCTGGAAACCTGGAACTTCCGGATCGTGCACATTTCGGGCGCTCTGGCCCTGGGGTTCCTGCTGTTTTCAGCGCACACCTTTTCGGAAGATGACGCACCCCACAAGGAAACGAAGCTGATCTCGATTCTTGCTTTGATCTTGGTCATTCCTGCACTGGTCGCCGGGATCACCGCATCAGGCTATCATACACTCATCAATTCGGGCACGCTGCCGCAGATGGGCGGTCTGACCACATGGGCCGCTTTTCCAGGAACCGAAATCTATGCCAGTGAGGTCTGGTGGTTCGGAACGCCACTTCTGATCGCCACGTTTGGAGCCATCGTCACTGGCTGGTTCGAAAGACGGGGGCGAGAGCTTTTCGCCGCCTCAGACGTGGTTCTGGCCCTGTGCGGGATCGTCATCGCAATATATCTCATTGCCATCTACGGCACCGCCGCGCGCAACGCCGTCGGTACGCCGTTTGTGCCCATCGGGGTCGCCTTTGCGGCGACCGCAGGCTCTGCAATGATCCTCGAACTCACACGCCGCGTCGCGGGTCTGGCACTGGTGATCATCACCGGTGTGTTCCTGCTATATACCTTTGTGGCGCACTTGCTGCCCGGCATCCTCGCGGTGCAAAGCGCCTATTCTTGGCAACGCTTCTTCGGCCATGTCTATTCCGACGCGGGCATTCTGGGACCGACTACGGCGGTGTCGTCGACCTACATCATCCTGTTCATCATCTTCGCGGCCTTTCTTCAGGCGTCAAAAGTGGGCGACTACTTTGTCAACTTTGCGTTTGCGACTGCGGGTCGTGCGCGGGGTGGCCCCGCCAAAGTGGCCATCTTTGCATCAGGTCTGATGGGCATGATCAACGGTACGTCGGCAGGCAACGTGGTGGCGACCGGATCGCTGACCATCCCGTTAATGAAACGCGTGGGCTACCACAAGAAAACCGCTGGCGCGGTTGAAGCAGCGGCCTCGACCGGTGGGCAAATCATGCCGCCGATCATGGGTGCCGGCGCTTTCATCATGGCCGAGATCACCGGTATTCCCTATACCGACATCGCGATTGCCGCGATCCTCCCCGCGATCCTCTATTTCGTGTCGGTCTACTTCATGGTCGATTTCGAGGCCGCCAAGCTTGGCATGCGCGGGATGCGGGAAGACGAACTTCCCAAGTTCAACAAGCTTGTGCGTCAGGTCTACCTGTTCATCCCGATCATCATCCTGATCGTTGCCCTGTTCATGGGCTATTCCGTGATCCGCGCGGGCACCTTGGCGACCGTCGCAGCAGCGGTCGTGTCGTGGTTTACGCCGCATCGAATGGGCCTGCGGTCGATCCTCAAAGCATTTGAGCTGGCCGGGATCATGTCGATCCAGATCATCGCGGTCTGTGCCTGCGCGGGCATCATCGTGGGTGTGATCAGCCTGACCGGAGTCGGGGCACGCTTCTCGGCTGTGCTTCTGGACCTTGCAGGCGTGAGCCAGCTTCTGGCGCTGTTCTTTGCGATGTGTATCGCGATCCTGCTTGGGATGGGCATGCCGACCACCGCCGCCTACGCGGTTGCCGCGTCGGTCGTTGCGCCCGGCCTCGTGCAGTTGGGCATCCCGACGCTGACGGCACACTTCTTCGTCTTCTACTTCGCGGTTCTGTCAGCGATCACACCTCCGGTCGCACTGGCAAGCTATGCGGCAGCGGGGATCTCGGGTGCGAACCCGATGGAAACATCGGTCGCGTCGTTCAAGATCGGCATCGCGGCTTTCATCGTGCCCTACATGTTCTTCTACAACAGCGCGATCCTGATGGATGGAACCTGGTTCGAAGTCATCCGCGCCGGAGTGACCGCGACGATCGGGGTGTTCCTTCTTAGCTCGGGTGTGCAAGGTTGGTTCCTTGGCGGACGGTCGGTCTGGTTCCTGCGGATCGCGCTGATCCTTGCCGCGCTCTTCATGATTGAAGGCGGGCTGATCACCGACCTGATCGGGGTGGGTATCGCGGCAGCAACCTACTTTGTGCAAAAAGTCCTGCACCCGCGCCCCGATGCGACGATCCCGGTGCGTGGCGCGGACTGATTGCATCGCTTATCAACAAAAAAGGCCGGGCATGCGCCCGGCCTTTTGTCTTTGATCCGAAAACGGATCAGCAATAGCCTTCAGGACCGTTCCACTGCGCCTGCGAATACCGGTCGCCATGCGCCCAACCAACGGGAAGGATGTGCTCGATTTCGGCCATCATGTCGGGTGTGACGGTTAATGCAGACGCGGCCGCACATTCAGCCAGATGATCTGGCGTGCGTGTGCCCGGGATCGGGATGATGTTTTCCCCGCGGGCAAGGCACCACGCCAACGCAAGCGCTGTCGCCGTTGTTCCGTGATCTTGTGCATAAGCCTGAAACGCCTTGGCGTATGGGAGGTTGAAGCTGAAATTCGGTTCGAGGAAACGGGGATTGTTCTTGCGAAAATCCTTTTCGAGGAATGTGGCCGGGTTTGGTGTTACGCTGGACACCATCCCGCGCGCCAAAGGGGAATAGGCCACCAGCGCAACTCCAAGGTCGCGACAGGTCTGCAGCATGCCAAGATCAGGCTGACGTGACCACAGAGAGTACTCGCTTTGGACGACATCAACGGGGCCAACCGCAGAGGCCCGGCGCAGCGACGCGGGTGAGATTTCGGAGAACCCGATACCGCCGATCTTTCCCTCGGCCTTCAGCGCCAAGAGAGTTTCCATGACATTTTCGATCTGCAGTTCGCGGTCACGCCGGTGCACGTAGAACAGATCGACGTGATCAATACCCATCCGCCTGAGAGACCCTTCAAGCTCGGACCGCAAGTAATCCGGCTTGTTGTTGAAGCCGCGATTGCCGTGTTCTTTGTCGCGCCAGATGCCGGCCTTGGTCGCGATGGTGAACTTCGACGTGTCGCCCTTGAGGAACGTCCCGATCACCGTTTCCGAGATGCCAAGCCCGTAGACATTCGCGGTGTCCAGAAGGTCAATTCCAAGGTCAAGCGCGGCGGCCAGCGTCGCGTGCGACTCGGTTTCGTCGGTGGCACCGTAAAAACCACCAAAGCTCATGCAACCGAGCCCGATTTCGGAAACCATCTTGCCGGACTGAAGCAAACGTCTTTTCTTCAAGGTTCTCTCTCCACCGTGATGCCCGCCGCAGTGCGAATTGCGCGGATAACATCACGGCTGTGCAGAAAGGGGAACCCCCGGTGGCGTGGTTCAGGCTGCGACGGGGCGTGTTTGTAGAAGGCCACGCGCCCTGAGCACTTCCAGACATTCCGGATCCTGTGCCGCCAGTTCCAAGGTCGCCTCGAGCATACCGGCCTTGGAGCCGCAATCAAACCGTGTCCCCGAGAACTGGAAGCCACCCAGCCCCAAATCCGCTGCGCCGCACGCAATCGCGTCGGTCAATTGTATTTCGCCACCGGCACCGGGTTTCTGCGTTTCCAGCGCGTCAAAAATGGACGCATCGAGGATGTAGCGCCCGACCACGGCTTGCCGGGACGGCGCGTTTTGTGCTTTGGGCTTCTCGACCATTCCATCAGCCTTGATGATCGCTCCGTTCTTACCTGTCACCGAGAGAACGCCGTATTTGTGAACGCGATCTTCCGGCACTTCCATGGTCGCAACCAAGTGGCCAATTTCACCCGAAGCATAGGCCGCCGCCATTTCGCTGAGGCATCCGACCTGCCCAAGGATCAGATCGTCCGGCAGGATCACCGCAACCGGGCCATCAAGGACATGATCCCTGGCGCAAAGCACTGCGTGCCCAAGACCTTTGGGTTCGGGCTGCATGACAAATCGCGCATCATCCTCCACCGGACAAAGCGCGGCATCCGAAAGCGCTTCTGCAATGTCCGCTTTCCCGCGTGCTTTAAGTTCTCGGGTGAGACGGGCGTCTTCCATCACGTGACGCTCGATGGCTTTTTTCGACGGATGGCTGACGAAGATCATGCGTTCGATCCCCGCTTCGCGCGCTTCATCGACTGCGTATTGAATCAGCGGCGTATCCAGCACCGGCAGCAGTTCTTTTGGGGTCGCTTTTGTCGCGGGCAGGAAGCGTGTTCCAAGACCTGCAACGGGAAAGATCGCAGTACGCACATGACGGGTCATTGGCAGACTCCTTGAATGGTTGCAATATTCAGGTGAACGCGCTGCGGCCGAAATCGTTTCGCAGATGCAGCATTTTTCTGCGTTTGCAAGGAACCCATCGGCGTTTGTTGGTGTTGTCCTTGTATGAAATCCTGTTTGAACGGTGCATTCGAATGAAAATTGACCGGTTGTCGGGCGACCCCCTCCTGCGGTCGGCCTATCCCTATCGTCGCCTCGCCGTCATGGGAGCAGGCGCGTACGGCACCGCGCTTGCGCATGTGGCTGCGCAGGACAGCACGCAGGTTTCGCTGTGGAGCCGCCGGGCGGAAATTGCCGAGACCATCAACCGGACTGCGCAGAATCCCGGCTATCTCGGAGAGATTGATATCGCTCCGTCGATAACCGCGTCGGACGATCTGATGACCGTTCTGCGCGATGCGGACGCGGTATTGCTGGTCGTCCCTTCCCACGCGATCAGGTCCACGGCACGTGCGATGCGGCCCGTCACCCCGGCAGGAATTCCGATTGTGGTCTGTGCCAAGGGGATCGAGGCAGAGACCGGGCTTCTGATGTCCCAGATCGTGGAGGATGAACTGCCCGGCCACAGTGTTGGAGCATTATCAGGTCCTACCTTTGCCACCGAGTTGGCCGCCGGGCATCCCTCTGCCGCGACATTGGCGTTTTCATTCGATCAGGCGGATCGGCTCGACCCTGAAAACAGCGCGGCGGCCCGGATGGCTGTTACGCTGGCGACACCGGCGTTTCGCACGTACCTATCCGACGATCTGGTGGGGGTGGAAATCGGTGGCGCGGTCAAGAATGTGATCGCCATCGCTTGCGGGATGATGCGGGGTGCCGGGTTTGCGGAAAACACCCGTGCGGCCCTGATCACCCGCGGTCTGGACGAGATGAAGGCGCTAGCCGAGGCTTTGGGCGGACGCCGCGAAACCGTCACGGACTTGTCCGGTATCGGTGATCTGACCCTGACCTGTTCCAGCACAACATCGCGGAACATGTCGCTTGGCGTTCAATTGGGACAAGGCTTGGACCGCGCAGCGTGTTTCGACGGCAAACCGATCATCGTCGAAGGCGAGGCCAACGCGACATCCGTCACCGACCTCGCGCGTAAATTGTCCGTCCCTATGCCGATTTGCGAAACGGTTCGCAGCATCCTGAAAGACGGTCAGCCGATCGCGGAAACCTTTGCGCGGTTCTGGTCTGAACCCATCGAATCCGAACCACGTGCGATGTCGCTTACCTTTGCGCATCCGACCTCGCTGTCCACCGCCCCTGCATTTGACAAGAGGCCTCTATGACCGTTCATTCCGCGATTCACAAAGCCATTTCTGACAAAGACTTCGTTCTTGCGACCGATCTTGACGGGACATTCCTTGGAGGATCGGCAGAGGCACGCGAGGCGCTTTACAATTTCATCGAAGAGAACCGTGACACAATCGGTCTGATCTTCGTCACAGGCCGACATCCCGAATTCATTCAAGATCATACCGACACCTACGGCATCCCCTTGCCGGATTACGTGATCGCGGATGTGGGCACGACCATCGCGCAGGTTTTGTCGCCCGGCATCGTGCTGCCTGTGCCCGCGCTAGAAGCGCCGATAGCCCACGCCTGGGCTGGCAAGGCGGATCAGGTCCAAGCGCTGATGTCAAACGTGGACGGTCTGACGCTGCAGGATACGCCGTTCCGGCATCGTCTGAGCTATGACATCTCGCCAAACGGGTTTGATGCGACAGACCTTGCGCCGGTTCGCGAGCTGGATGTCGATGTTCTTATCTCGGACAACCGGTTTGTCGACGTTCTTCCCAAAGGCGTGTCAAAGGGCCCGACCCTTCGTCGATTGATCAATGTTCTCGGCATCTCAGCAGAACGCGTACTTACGGCGGGCGACACGCTCAACGATATTTCGATGCTGACGGCTGATCTGCATGCGGTCGCGGTCGGGGGCTCTGAACAGGCACTTTACGACCAACTTCCGACCTCTCCAAAAATCCACCGCGCGCGCGGCGAAGGCGCTGCGGGCATTCTTGAGGCCATTGCGGCCTTTGATCTTCATCCAACTTCAGGGAGCTTTTGATGTCCTCCGATCTTGTGATCGTCTACCACCGCCAACCCTACGAAGAAGTCGAAGAGAACGGCAAAACCGTTCTGCGTGAAAACAAGAGCCCGAACGGGATCGTTCCAACGCTGAAAAGCTTTTTCGGCAAGGTCGATCACGGGGCTTGGGTCGCTTGGAAACTCGCCGAGGACGCCAATGATCCCGGCTGGGACAGGCAGATCGAGGTTGAAGACAGCTTTGGTAGCTACTCGGTCTCACGTCTTCCGCTAACGCAGAAACAGGTGCACGAGTTTTACCACGTCACCTCAAAAGAGGCGTTCTGGCCGATCCTGCACAGCTTCAAGGATCGCTACAATTACGACCCGGTTGATTGGCCCAATTTCCGCGAAGTGAATTGGCGGTTTGCCGAAGCGGCAGCGGCGGAAGCCGCGCAAGGCGCTTTGGTATGGGTGCATGACTACAATCTGTGGCTTGTGCCGGGGTATCTGCGCCAGATGCGGCCAGACGTCAAAATCGCCTTCTTCCACCACACTCCGTTCCCAGCACCGGATATGTTCAATGTCTTGCCTTGGCGCAAAGAGATCGTGGAAAGCCTGATGCAATGCGACAGTGTCGGGTTCCACATCCCACGCTATGCCACCAACTTCGCCGCCGTAGTCCAAAGCCTGATGGATGTCGAAATCACCGAGCGCAAAAAAGTGTCTGACGACCTGATTGCCGAAGGCACGGCACTGACAGAGCGTCATGTGCCGACTGTCCTGCGCGGACCCGACCGGGATGTGCATCTGAATGTCGCGGCGGTCGGCGTAGATGTGGACTACATACAAAGCAGAGCAAACGAACGAGCAACGCAAACACGCGCTAAAGACCTGCTGGAGGACCTTGGGGATCGCAAGTTGATCCTGTCGGTCGGTCGCACTGACTACACCAAGGGCGGGATCGAACAGCTTCAGTCCTTCGAACGCATTCTGGACGAACGCCCCGAATTGCGAGGGACGGTGCAGCTGATGCATGTGTCCGTCAGCGCGAACCGCGGGATGGCTGCGTACGGCGAGATTCAATCCGCCATCGAAGAAGCCGCAGGTCGAATCAATGGACGGTTCGGGTCGCTCGACTGGCAACCCATCACTCTGGTATCGCGCGCGATACCCTTCAATGATCTTGTGGCGTACTATCGGGCTGCATCGGTTGCATGGATCACGCCTCTGGCGGACGGCATGAACCTTGTCGCAAAAGAATTCATCGCCTCGCGCGTTGACGGCGATGGTGCTCTGGTGTTGTCCGAATTTGCGGGGGCGGCTGTTGAGCTAGGTGCTGCGGTTGCGACCAACCCGTTTTCCAATCGGTCGATGGATGTGGCGATCATGCAGGCACTCGACATGTCAGAGCCCGAACGCCGTGACCGCATGGCCTCGATGCAAGAGGCCATACGCCGATACGATTTGGCCAGTTGGGGGCGAACCTCTATCGAAGACCTGTTGCCAGCGCGACAAAAGTCGGCAGCGTGATATCAAAAACGGGGCCTTTGGGCCCCGTTCGTCATTCAGTCATATGACAGGCCACACGTATCCCCTTCAGGTTTCGCATTTCGGGGCGCTTTTGCTTGCAGATATCCTGCGCGATGGGACAGCGCGGGTGAAACGCACAGCCGGACGGCGGATTGATCGGATCGGGGATTTCCCCCTCGGGCGGTTGCACTTCGCGGCCGAAGCCATCCATCTGCGGTGCAGCTGCCAGTAACATTTGGGTATAGGGATGTTTTGGTGTCTCAAACAGGTCGTCTGGCGTCGCCTCTTCCACCAAACGCCCAAGGTAGAGAACCCCAATCCGATCCGCCATATGCCGTACAACCGTCAGGTCATGACTGATCAGCACGTAGGTCAGACCGAAATCGTCCTTCAGATCGCTCATCAGGTTCAGAACTTGTGCCTGCACCGACACATCCAGTGCCGAAGTCGGTTCATCGCAGACAATCAAGTTCGGCTCTGACGCCAATGCACGGGCGATGCAGATCCGCTGTCGCTGACCTCCGGAGAACTCATGCGGGAATTTGCCTGCATCCTGCACCGCAAGACCCACCTGTTCGAGCAGCTTTTCCGCTAGACCTTCGGTGTTCCCTCCACGCGAGGCAACAGGCTCCGCGATAATATCCTTCACCCGCCAGCGCGGATTGAGTGAGGCGTAAGGATCCTGAAAGATCATCTGGATGTCTGACCGGATCGCGTCGATTTTGGCCGCATCAGTTTCGCTGGCCAGATCGACGCCTTGGATTTCCACAACGCCAGAGGTTGCTTTCAACAGACCAACCAGCATCTTGCCGATGGTGGATTTTCCAGACCCGCTTTCCCCCACAAGCGCATAGGTGCTGCGCGGCTCCACATCGAAATCCACCTCGGACACCGCGGTCAGGAACGCTTTGGAACGACGTTCGATCATCCGGTTCAGCCAGGGCTTCGACACGTCAAACACGCGACTGAGGTTTTTGACCCGTACAAGCGCCATCAGATGACCTTTTCCTCGACCAGGGGGTACCAGCAGGCCGCTTGACCGTTACTCACACGGGGCACGGGCGCCTGCCGGCATTTGTCTGTTGCATGGGGACAGCGGGGGTTGAAAGCACAGCCATCCGGCACTGCATCCAGACGCGGCATCGCGCCGGGGATCTGGTGCAAACGGCTTTTGCCCTGCGAAGCAAGGGGGGTCGAGGCCATCAGCCCATGCGTGTAGGGATGCTGTGGATGGGTCAGCACGTCGCGGACCGGACCCAGTTCGGCCAAACGCCCGGCATACATCACCGCGACACGGTCGGTGGCTTCGGCAATCACCCCCATGTCGTGTGTGATCAGCATCACCGCCGTTCCGCGATCCCGGCACAGGCGACGCAACAGCGCGATGATCTGGGCCTGGACCGAGACGTCGAGCGCGGTGGTCGGCTCATCCGCGATGATCAGAGAGGGCTCGGCACAGAGCGCCAAGGCGATGACCACGCGTTGCCGCATCCCACCGCTGAATTCGTGCGGATAACTGTTCACGCGCTCTGCCGCGCCGGGGATGCCGACTTCTTCCAAAGCAGCAACTGCACGTTTCTCGGCCTCGGAACGGCTGATCGGCAGGTGGGTCAGCATGGTTTCGGTGAGCTGATCCCCGATCCGCAAAAGCGGATTGAGCGAGGTCAGCGGATCCTGAAAGACCATGCCGATTTCCTTGCCTCGCAGCCGTCGCATCGCGTCGCCTGTCAGGTGGTCGATGCGTTTTCCATTCAGCCAAATCTCCCCCTTGGAGATATGCGCTGGGGGATTGAGAAGGCCGATCACAGCATTGCCCGCCATCGACTTGCCCGCGCCACTTTCGCCGACGACGCCAAGGATTTCTCCGGCTGCGATGTCGTAGCTGACGCCATCCACCGGGCGCACGATGCCGTGCCGCGTGGGAATTTCGACCGACAGGTCGCGGATCGACAGAACTGGATCAGCCATCAGCGTAGCCTCGGGTTCAGGGCGTCGCGCAGCCAGTCACCCAGCAGGTTGACCGACAGGGCCAGCGCAAGAAGTGTGACCGCCGGGAACAGCAGAATCCACCATTCGCCCGAGAAAAGGAACCCCTGCCCGATGCGGATCAGGGTTCCGAGGGATGGTTGAGTGGGTGGTGCGCCGACACCAAGGAAGCTGAGCGTCGCTTCGGCGATGATGGCCAAGGCAAGCGAGATCGTCGCGATCACAAGAACCGGTGACAGCACGTTGGGCAGGATGTGCCGCAGCATGATTGCGCCCGGTGTCCGACCGATCAGCCGGGCCGCCTGTACGTATTCCTTGTTCTTTTCCACCAGCGTCGCACCACGGACCACACGCGCGAACTGCACCCAATCTGACAGGCCAATGGCAAGGATCAGAACCCAGATCGCCATCTGGTCGCGATATTCGACCGGTGTCACACCCTTGGCGATCCCGAAGATCAGCATGGCAACAAGGATCGACGGGAAGGTCAACTGCACATCCGCGGTCCGCATGATGATGGTTCCGGTCCAGCCGCCGACATACCCCGAGATCAGACCAAGTGTGATGCCCAGAACCATCGCGAAGAATACGGCTGCCACGCCGACGAACAGCGAAATCCGCATGCCGTAAAGGATGGTCGAAAACACATCGCGCCCCTGGTCATCCGTCCCCAAGAGGAACGTTTCCCCAGTGAATGCATTGGGCGTCATTGGCGCGGTAAACCCGTTCATCAGGTTGAGCGAGGCAGGGTTAAACGGATTGGTCGGTGCGATGAGCGGGGCAAAGACAGCCGACAGCACAAGCAGCAGAACAACCGCCGCAGAGACCATCGCAACGGGCGACCGGCGGAATGTGTAATATAGGTCGCTGTCGAGCGCGATCCGCAGGCGCGACTTCGGCTTCACCGGAATTGGGACATCCGACATCAGTGGCCTCCTGACCGGTCTGCCCGCAAGCGCGGGTCAATGAAGAAGTAGAGGATGTCGACGAGAAGATTGATCCCGACGAACATCACGGAGATCAGCATCAGATACGCGGCCATCACGGGAATATCGACGAACTGAATCGCGTTGATGAACAGCAGGCCAACCCCCGGCCATTGGAACACGGTTTCGGTGATGATCGCGAAGGCGATGATCGCGCCAAGCTGAAGTCCAATCACCGTGATGACAGGCACCATCGTGTTCTTGAGAGCATGACGGAAATTCACCGCCCGATCACGCAGACCGCGCGCGCGCGCAAAGCGGATGTAATCCTGCCTCAGCACCTCGAGCATCTCGGAGCGGACAAGCCGCATGATCAGGGTCATCTGATAGAGCCCCAGCGTGATCGACGGCAGGATGAGTGCTTTGAGCCCGCTTTCCGTCAGGAACCCCGTCGACCACCCTCCAAGGTCCACGGTCTCGCCTCGTCCGAAACTAGGGAGCCAGCCCAATTCCACCGAGAACAGATAAATCAGAAGAATGCCGATCAGGAATGTGGGCAACGACACCCCAATCAACGACCCCGACATGATCACATTCGCCAGCAGTCCGTCCCGTCGAATAGCCGTGAACACACCCAAAGCGATACCGAACAGGATCGCCAGAACACCAGACACCATGGCAAGTTCCAGCGTGGCTGGTGCGCGTTCCAACAGGATCTCTGCAACCGGTCGTCCCTGCCTATAGCTCACGCCGAAATTGCCCTGCACAGCGCCTTCGAGGAACTTGTAGTACTGCACGACAAAGGGCTGATCGAGACCAAGCTGCGCACGCAAGCGGTCGATATCTTCGGCCGTGCGTTCCTGACCCAGCATGTTGTCGATAGGATCTCCGACAAAGCGGAACATCGAAAAGGCGACTAGCCCGACGATCAGCAGCACAAGCGCCGATTGCCCAACACGCTGAATGATATATGCGAGCATGTCGCCCCCGGTGGTTGGTATCAGGGGCGCCGGCGCGCCCCTGTAACGCTTTAGTTTACTGTCACCCAGCGTAGGATGAAGAAGTCATCGGGACGCTGTGTCACTTCAATGTTGCTGCGGATGCCCCACACCAAAGGCTGCACATACATCGGCAGATAAGCCATCTCGTCCTGCAGGATCTTGGTGGTTTCGTCGATCATGGCCTGACGTGCAACCGGATCGATCTCGGACTGGATCATCGGCAAAAGTTCATCCACGCGCGCATTGGAATAGCCTCCGAAATTCCAGCTTCCAACGCGCTTTTCCTCGTTCGGGGTTGCGGCCAGAAAGCGGATCGGGTGTTCCGCATCAAACGTTCCCGGAGACCAGCCCAGGAGGAACATGTCGTAGTTGTCAGCGCGGAGTTCCGGCCAGTAATTCTGGACAGGCATCGCATCCAGAGTTGCCTTCAAACCAACCTGCGCCATCATCCCGGTGATCGCCTGACAGACCGACTCGTCGTTCAGATAGCGGTCATTCGTGCATTTGAAACCAAACGAGAATCCGTCCGGATATCCGGCTTCGGCCAGCAAGGCGCGGGCGCGATCTGGGTCATAAGCGGGGCGTTCGGCAAGTTCCGGGACATATCCCTGCATCGCTTCGCTGACCAATTGACTGACCTCTTCGGCATTGCCGCGCATGATGGTTTGCAGGATCGCAGGTACATTGATCGCATGGGCGACCGCCTGACGGACACGCACATCGGCGAACGGGTTGGCGTCGGTTGTTTCGGCCGAAAACTTGAGTGTTTCGGCCTCATGCGGGAAGCCGAGCATGATGACCCGGGCTTCGATGCCCTGAATGACATCGACATCGGGATTCTCTTTCAGCCGGGCCACATCCTGAATCGGTACCGGGTTGATGAAATCCACATCCCCCGACAGGAGGGCCGCCAGCGCAGTTGCGGGATTCTGGATCGGTGTCAGTTCCGCGCGCGTGATGTTATGCTCTGTCTCGCCCCACCAACCTTCGAAGGGTTCAAGAACCGTGCGCAAGCCGGGTTCGCGCGCCGTGACGCGGAATGCACCGGTGCCGTTGGTGTTCAGAGTGGCATAGTTGCCATTTTCCTTATCCGGCAGCGCGGCATTGTTCGCTTCGGCCCAACCACTGTCCATGATCATCCAGTTGGCGATGGATCCTGGGAAAATCGGGTTCGGCGCGGAGGTCATGAAATCGACCGTGTAGTCATCAACGACCACGACATCGGAAACGGGGGCGAACCAGCTGCGTGTATCGGACACTTCATTCGAAGCCCGTTGGTAGGAAAACAGCACGTCCTGTGCTGTAAACTCGGCACCATCATGAAAGGTCACACCTTGGCGCAGCGTAAAGCGCCAGCCTTCGCCGTTGCCTATGGGCTCCCACGCGGTGGCGAGCGCGGGTTCGACAGTCATGTCTTTTCCGCGACGAACCAAACCTTCGTATACGTTGTTCAGAAAACCGAGAACAGGTGCAGAGTTTACAGCATGAGGATCCATCGTCTGTGGATCGGTGTTCACCGCCCAAGTGAACTCTTCTGCCTGCACGGCAGGGGCAAATACGGCAAGAATGGCCGCCAGTCTTAGTGAACGTCGCATGGCATTTCCCTTTGGATGAAATCAGTGATGTCGCGGCCAAAGAACAAGGCCGCGACATTTTTGGCGTGACTCACATGACCATGATCGACAGGCCCGCCTCAAGGGCGCAGCCGCGCGATCAGTTCATTGTGAAGTACTTGATCTTCGGCTGATCCTCGGGATCGACCTCGATGCCAACCTTTTCGGACATACCCCAGTTCAGAACCTGGTGGTGGATCGGGATGTACAGCTGTTCATCCTGAATAACCCGCCAGATCGAGGCGATGTCTGCGTTCCGCGCGTCTAGATCGGTGTTCGAGGCAAGCGATTTGATCTTCGCATCCAGCTCGTCATTGTCATAGCCGGTGCCATTCCATGTGCCGATGTCGGATTCACGGCCGTGCACCAGGAAGTTGAAGATGTATTCGGAATCGTAGGTCGGAACACCCCAGCCCAGCATGTAGAAATCGGTGTTCCCGTCTGTGATCAGCGGGAAGTGCTGCGCCTTGGTTTTGGCGTCCAGGTTCACTGTGATTCCGATCTGACCCAGCATGCCCACGGCGGCCTGACAGATCGCTTCATCGTTGACGTACCGATCGTTCGGGCAATCCAGACGGATCGAAAAACCGTTGCCATAACCGGCTTCGGCCATAAGCGCTTTGGCGGCTTCGATATCAGTTGACGATTCGGCATCCATCTCAGCGGTCCAACCGTTGACGAAGGGCGGTGCGATCATGCCTGCTGGCTGGCTCTGGCCACGCATGACGACCTGTTGGATGGCATCGCGGTTGATCGCCATCGACATTGCCTTGCGCACACGCACATCGGCCAACGGGTTCTTGCCGTCGATGTTATCCGCTTCGATGTCATCGGCGCCCATGTTCATACCAAAGAAAATCACGCGGTTCTGCGGAGCCTGTTTCACGACAAGACCATCGGCATTGCTCACGCGTTCAAGATCCTGCACCGGCATATCCTGAAGGAAATCAACCTCGCCCGACAGGAGCGCCGCAACACGGGTCGCCGCGTTCTGGATCGGCGTGTAGACAATTTCCGTCACTTCCATCGGGAACTGGTCAATGCCCCAGTAATTGTCATTCTTGACCATGACGGTCTTCACGTCCGGTTCCCGGCTTTGCAGCACGTAAGGCCCGGTGCCGTTTGCATTGGTGGTGGCAAAGGTGATCTCGCCACCTTCAAAGTCCTGAACATTGACCGTGTTGTTCGCCTCGGTCCAGCCTTTGTCCATGATGAACAGGTTGGTGAGGTTCGACGGCAGAATCGGGTTCGGACCGTCGGTGACCATTTCGATGGTGTAATCGTCCACAGCACGAACTTCGGTGATCGACCCGATGAGTTCTTTCATATCCGAGTTGGGCTGCTTGGCTCGTTCAAAGCTGAAGACGACGTCCTCGGCGGTGAAATCCGACCCGTCATGGAATTTGACGCCCTGACGGAGGTTGAAAACCCACACATTGGGATCGTCGGCGCTGGGTGCCCAATCGGTTGCCAGAGCGGGCTCAAACGCGCCCGTCACGTCGCGGATGATGAGCGGTTCGTACATCTGGTGGCGGATGGTGTGGGTCGGACCTTCGTTCTGCGCATGCGGATCAAGCGTCAAAGCGTCGCCGGAACGAGCCCAGCGCAAGGTTTCCGCACTGACTGGGGCTGTCGTGGCCAAGAGTGCAGCAGCCATGGAAATAGCAAATGTCGTCTTCATGAGACTTCCCTGTTTTTTGTTATAGATGATGATTTGATGTGCCGACACTGTTCGCCAAGCGGGCCCAATTGGCAAGCCCCGAGGCAAAACACAGGCGCGACGTCAATTTCGCCTCGGACGAAGCACAGGTCAGGACGATGACATTCAACCGCGTTTCGCCAGAAACAAGCGATTGGTAAACTTCTTTATGTTTTCGGGAAGAGTGGTGCCCAGGAGAGGACTCGAACCTCCACGGCCTTGCGGCCACTGGCACCTGAAGCCAGCGCGTCTACCATTCCGCCACCTGGGCAGGTGTCGTGACGCTGGCGTTTAATCCGGTCCCGAAAGGGTGTCAACGGGCTTTTCGCGGCTTTTGTGCGTTGCTTTGCGGCAATCCTGCACCTTGCCCGCGAGAGGCGACAACGGTAGAGGTCAGTCAAGCTATGATTGGGAGCATTCACATGTCCAAACTCGTCACGATCTACGGCGGCTCGGGGTTTGTCGGGCGCTATATCGCGCGGCGGATGGCCAAGCAGGGATGGCGGGTGCGCGTTGCCGTGCGGCGTCCGAACGAAGCGATTTTCGTAAAGCCTTATGGCGTGGTCGGTCAGGTTGAACCGATCCTGTGCAACATCCGCGACGATGCCAGCGTGCGCGCCGCGATGCAGGGCGCGGATGCGGTTGTCAATTGCGTGGGTATCCTTGCGAAAAATGGCAAGAATACCTTTGACGCGGTTCAGGCCGAAGGCGCCGGGCGGGTTGCGCGGCTTGCGGCCGAGGCCGGCATCGAAACGATGGTGCATGTTTCGGCCATCGGTGCCGATGCCAATAGCGAAAGCGATTACCAACGCACCAAAGGTGAGGGCGAAGCAGCCGTTCTTGAACACATGCCCAATGCCGTGATCCTGCGCCCGTCGATCGTGTTTGGCCCAGAAGACGGGTTCTTCAATCGCTTTGCTGGTATGACCCGGCTTGGCCCGATTCTTCCGGTCGTCGGCGCAGATACCAAGTTCCAGCCGGTCTATGTCGATGACGTGGCCCAGGCAGCGTGCCTCGCTGTCACAGGTCATGCCGCGCCGGGCATTTACGAGCTGGGCGGGCCGGATGTGAACACATTCCGCGAGCTGATGCAGGAGATGCTCAAGGTCATCCGTCGACGTCGTCTGATCCTCAACATTCCGTTCTTCGCTGCGTCGATCATGGGCGGTTTGTTCGACTTTGCCAGCGCCATCAGCGGCGGTCTGATCCCGGCGATGGTGACGAGCGATCAGGTCAAGAACCTGAAGAACGACAACGTCGTATCCGACGGTGCAAAAACATTTGCGGATCTTGGTATCAAACCGACAGCCTTGGAAGCCGTTTTGCCCGACTATCTGTGGCGGTTCCGCCCGTCCGGGCAATACTCCGGGATCAAGGAAAGCGCTAAGAACCTTCGGGCCTGATCTTCCCATTCAGGATCACGGCGATCCGCCGATTAGTGACTGCGTGCCAAGCTCCCAAGGGCTTTGGCATTTGCACATCCCGGCGGTGGTGATTTGGCCCGGGATTTTTGCGATCCAAGCCAACTTTGACAGCTCTCGACAAGAGCACAGGCCCGGCACGCCGTCACCAGGGATGCATAGTCCTGCGCGCTTAATCGACCTTGCGCCATGGCTTCGGAAAAGCTGATGCCCATGACCTTGCCCACGCTGCGTGTCAGCCAGAAGTGCAATTCGGCGTCACCGACATGTTGGACGGTCATCCTGTCTACCTTTCTGCAAGTGCTCTCAGCCTTTCGGCGTTGATGCACGCGACAGGAGGGGTTGCATCACCCTCGCTGTCTTGTCGGTCAAGCCACCGCTGACACCCTTCGACCCAGTCGCAAGACCGGCATGTGCTCACCATGTCAGCCCAGCATTCGGCGCTTAGATCACCACGTGCCGCAGCAGCCGCTGGGTCAATGTCACAGGCTTTGGCCATGCGTTGAACCAGCCAGTAATGCTCGGTCGCGTCGCCAAGAGGCCGCCATGCCACCGATCCGGCGTCGCGGGTCATTTCGCCCCCAGTTGATCGAACAGATCACCGTTCCGGCAGTAATCCGGCAAGTTCAACTGTGGCCCGGCGCTGTCCAGAAGGCATTTGCATGCGTCCGGCTGGGTGCAGCCCAGACACCGGTCGACGGCCTGATCGAATTGGTCTTCCGAGAGTTCGGCGCGGAGAATCATCTCCTGCAGATCAAGGCCCTGTCGGTCGGCCATGCCGAGAACCAACTGCGTGTGCGCATCACGTTTTGAATCGTAGGACATCACAATGCTCCCCATTGTTCTGTCCCAAGGGTAAGCGAGGCGATCACCGCAAACCTTGATGCAGGTCAAGCCTCGTTGTCAGAGGCCCGCTGCCGTTCGACGCACAATCTCCATTCGCGCGGCATTGGGTGGATGGGTGCCAAGGAACCGATTTCCGGGGTCCGGAATCCGGTTGAAGAACTGGGCACCGCGTACGGGATCGTAGCCCGCGCGGGCTGTGATGACCGTACCCAATCGATCAGCTTCCAGTTCAAAATCCTTGGAATAGGTCCGTGCCCCGAGGGACGCACCAATCTGTTCCGCCGACTGGACAGTCGCTGCATCCGCACCACCGAGCGCGGCAAGACCAGAGAGGATAACTGCTCCAACCGCGGCGTTCTGCTGCGTGCGGCCAAGATGGCCCAGAACATGGTGTGCTGCCTCGTGTCCCATCACGAAGGCCAGTTCATCGGCATTACCGACGGATGCGATAAGGGCAAGGTTGAAAGCAAGGATTGGTCGTCCGTTGCGATCCACTGTTTGAAACGCGTTCGGAGGTTGGCCTGGACGATCATCGACGACGATCTGAAAATCGCAGTTCGCCCCCGGCGCAAGACGCCGGCATTCGCGCTCTGCGACTGGTTCGACCGATTCAACGACGGTCACGAATTGACGTGCAGCCACCCCTGCTCGGGTGCGGGCGTCCTGTTGCGAGACTTGCGTTGATCCACCCTGCGGGCGCGGCTGCACCTGCGACGTCGGTGCCGGAACATCGCACGCTGCAAGAGCGACAAAAGCAAAGAGAACGAGCCAGCGCATCAAGACACTCCCAGGATCTGAGACCTTCAAAATAGGGGCATCAGGGATGACCTGCCAGTCCCGAATTCCCCCGAGTGGTTTTTCGCAGATCGTCATTGGCATTTGCCCGGACGGCACGCTAGGGTTGACCCATGTTTAGCATCGAACACGGATTTGACTCGACAGTTGTGACCCTTGTTGATGAGGGCAAAGGGCCCTTGCAGGAGGATGTGATCGTCATCGGTTTCGAAGAATGCATCCCCGTGGAACAGTACGATCCGCGCACGGACCAAATGAACAAGATCACCTTTTCGATGTCCCAGATGCGCGACCTGGCAGCGTCCCTCTCGTTGCCGGAAGGCGTCTATTCCCGCGAGGAAAAAACGGGCTAGTCCAGCCGAAATATCTTGTGCCGCGATTTGTGCCCCTGCACCAATGTCAGCTTGGATTTCGGCACGCCGAGCGCCTTTGACAAAAGCACCGTAACCGCCGCATTGGCCTTGCCATCCTCTGGCGGTGCGGTCACCCCGATCTTGATCACGCCGTCGTCCATCACCACCTTGTTGGCACGCGCATTGGGCGTCACGCGAACAGTGATCGTCGTTCCGGGAATGGCAAGATCGGCAAGACTGTTCTTCGACACGCTTTCGTCCTATCACGCCAGAAGACACGCCTCCGGACCTGCAGTCTTGCATGGTCTCACTTGACGATGAAGGAAAGACGATGCCCGAAGCGAATACAGCCGTGATGGAATTTTTGCACACGCGCCGCTCTCGCCCGGCGAAACTGCTGCAGGACCCGGCGCCAGACCGGGATGCACTCATGCCGATCCTCACAGCAGCTGCGCGAACGCCGGATCATGGGAAACTGGAACCATGGCGCTTTATCGTCCTTGAGAAACCGGCTCTGAACCGTCTTGCCGATGCCGTTGAGCAATGTGGCGCAGAGACCGGGCGCACTGAGGAAGATATCGCCAAGGCCCGGCAGCAATTCTTGGACAGCCCTCTTTGCGTCGCCGTGATCGAAGTGCAGAAACCGTCCGAGAAAATCCCGGCGATCGAACAGACCTATTCGGCGGGTGCTGTGTGTCTTTCTTTGCTGAATGCGGCTCTTGCATCGGGATGGGGTGCGAATTGGCTGAGCGGTTGGCCATCCCATGACTGCGCGTTTTGTCAGAAAACACTGGGTTTGACAGACAATGAGCGGGTTGCTGGGTTCATTCATATCGGCACGGCTTCGGCAATTCCCCCGGAACGCCCACGCCCGGACCTCGACTCAATCACGACATGGCTCGACAGATGATCCTGCGCAGCTTTTTTCTCACGTTGGGGCAACTGGGCGATCCCCGGTTCCGCAAGGTTCTGTTTCTGGGCGTCGGCCTTGGATTTGCGCTGCTTGTCGCGTTTTTCGCGGCACTCATGTGGTTGCTCAATGCCTGGCTTGGCCCCGAGGCAACCTTGCCCTTCATCGGCGAAGTGACCTGGCTGGACGACCTGCTGAGCTGGACCGCCTTTATTTCGATGATCGTTTTGTCGGTCTTCCTGATGATCCCGGTCGCCTCGGCCATCACGTCGATGTTTCTCGACGATGTCGCGGATGCGGTCGAGGACCGGCATTATCCGCATCTGCCGAAAGCCGACCGGGTGCCCTTTGGGGACGCGCTGCGTGACACGGTGAATTTTCTCGGCGTTCTGATCGCGGCGAACGTGTTCGCGCTGATCCTTTACGTGATGTTCCCGCCCTTCGCTTTGTTCATTTTCTGGGGACTGAACGGCTTTCTGCTGGGGCGGGAATACTTCACTCTGGCCGCAATGCGCCGAGAGGGACGCGCAGGTGCGAAAGCGTTGCGCAAACGCCATGTGGGCAAGATTTGGATCGCAGGCACGCTGATGGCCATGCCGCTATCGCTACCGCTGGTGAACCTTGTGATCCCGATCCTCGGAGCGGCGACCTTTACCCACCTGTACCACCAAATTCAGGCGCAGGCCCCATCCGGCCAAAGAAGTCCAGATCGCGCACGGTGATCCATCCGGACAGGATGATTCCCGCGATCACGATCCAGAGGCCGATACTGACAAAGGTGGTGATCCACGCCTTTTTCTTGAGGTTGTGTACCTCGGGGGACCCGG
>NZ_JAEPMO010000102.1 GCF_017643905.1 Marivita sp. | reverse complement strand
CCTCGACCGTCGCGCGGTCCTTGGTGGCGCCGGTGCAGTCGAGCAGCAGATCAACGCCTGTCAAGGGCAGATCCGCCATCTTGCCCCCGGTGAGCAGCGGGATGGATCGTTCCCCAGCGTGCAGGCGTCCGCATTCCAGCGTTACCCCGCCGGGCAGGGGGCCGAAGACGCTGTCATACTTGAAGAGATAAGCGCAGGTGTCCGGCTGTGCGAGGTCATTGACCGCCACCACCTCGATATCCGAATGGGCCGAACTGGTCAGGATTTGCCGCAGGATAACCCGGCCGATCCGCCCAAACCCGTGGATGACGATGCGCATATACCTGTCCTTTGCCTGTTGCCGCAGAACCTGTGCGTTAACGCTTGCATTTCAACTCTGATTTTTTCACATTGTAAAAATGTTTTTTGTATCGAGACAATTCAGGGCGCAGAGGCTGGCATGAACGCAGAAACAGGGCCGGAGCGGCGCGCACGGGGACGGCCCCGCGCGTGGAGCGATACGACCGAGCAGAACAAGATCAAATCGCTGGATCGGGCGCTGGTCATCCTTGAACGGCTGAGCGAACGCGGCGGCGCGACGCTGACCGATCTGTCTGAAGACCTAGATCAATCTCCTGCCACCGTCTACCGGGTGCTGTCGACCTTCGAAGGGCGCAACATGGTCGATTTCGATCCCGTGGCGCAGACCTGGCATATCGGGGCAGGGGCATTTCACATCGGATCGCGGTTTCTGCGCCGCACCTCGCTGGTGGAACGTGCCCGCCCGTTCCTGCGCGAATTGATGCAGAAGACCGAAGAGACCGCCAATCTGGGTGTGTCCCGCGACGGGCTGGTGCTATTCCTGAGTCAGGTCGAGACCCATCACAACATCCGCGCGTTTTTCCCGCCGGGCACCATGTCGCCCATGCATTCCTCAGGCATCGGCAAAGCGCTTTTGGCGCAAATGGACGACAAGGACGTGGCGGCGATCATTCGCAAGCACAAGCTGACCGCGTTCACGGAGCACACATTGATCACACCCGAAGCGCTTGCAGAGGACTTGGTCAAGACCAAGGCGCGTGGGTATGCGTTTGATGCAGAAGAGAAAAACGATGGCATGCGTTGTATCGCGGCGCCGGTGTTCGACATGCATGGCGAACCCATCGCCGGCGTGTCGATCTCGGGACCGTCAGCTCGTATCCCCGACGAAAGGATCGACAGCCTTGGCTTGGCGGTCAAGGAAACGGCGGCCAAACTGACCGCCGCTTTGGGGGGCGCGTCGGATTAAGCGACGTTCTTGAGGTTCAGTTTGTGTGTCACGCCAAGCGCGTGGCACACGTCGCGGGTCAGTTCCGGGCGGTTCAGCGTGTAGAAGTGCAGCGTGTCGACGCCGCCGTCGATCAGGTCGGAGCAGAGTTCCGCACAGATCGCGGTGGCGAGCAGGTCTTCGCGCCCGTCGCGTTCCGCCTTCTCGAAAGCATCCACTACCCACGCCGGGATATGTGTACCACAGCGCTGGGCAAAGCGGACAGCACCCTTCCAGTTCTCGATCGGCAGGATGCCCGGTGTCACTGGCTTGTCGATTCCCGCCTTCTCGCAGGCATCGCGGAACCGGAAGAAGGTGTCCGCCTCGAAGAAGAACTGGGTCAGCGCCTCGGATGCGCCCGCATCGAACTTGCGCTTGAGGTAGGCCACATCGGCTTGGGCGTCTTTCGCTTCGGGGTGGGTGTCGGGATAGGCACCGACGCGGATGGTAAAATCACCGGCGTCACGCAGGCCCTCGATCAGCTCCACGCTCGAGGCGAATCCTTCGGGGTGGGGGACAAAGCCGTTCGAGCCTTTGGGCGGATCGCCGCGCAGGGCCACGATGTCGGTCACACCCGCAGCGGCGAAATCCTGTGCAATGGCAAGGGTTTCCGCGCGCGTGGCGTTCACGCAGGTCAGGTGCGCGGCAACCGGCAGGCCCGAGGATTTGTGCAGCGTTGCCACCGCCTCGCGGGTCAGGTCACGGGTAGTGCCGCCTGCGCCGTAAGTCACGGAGACAAAGCGCGGCTGCAGCGGGGCAAGCACCTGTACGGTGTCCCACAGGCGGAACGAGGCCTCCAAAGACTGGGGCGGGAAGAATTCGAATGAGACGGACGGAGTTGTCATCGACGTGATCCTTGATGGCGTAGAAGCTCTTGTCGCATACGCAGCATTGTGAGACAAACTCATAAATCTAATCTTCAACATGAGATCGGTTGATAATGCACATCGAGTTCCGGCACCTCCGCACCATCAAGGCCATCCATGAATATGGCGGGGTGGCCAAGGCGGCGGACCAGTTGAACATCACGCAATCGGCGCTCAGCCACCAGATCAAGGCGCTTGAGGATCAGGCAGGGGTGGAGCTGTTTGTACGCCGCTCCAAGCCGATGAAACTGTCGGCCGCGGGGATGCGTCTTTTGAGGCTGGCCAATCAGGTCCTGCCACAGGTCGAAGCGCTGGCGGCAGAGTTCGAAGGGCTGCGTGGAGGATCGACCGGGCGGATGCACATCGCCATCGAATGCCATGCCTGTTTCGAATGGCTGTTCCCGGTGTTGGAGGCGTTCCGCAAAAACTGGCCGGATGTGGATGTGGACATTCGCCCCGGTTTGGCCTTTGACGCGCTGCCTGCCTTGCAAAAGGAAGAGGTTGATCTGGTCGTGTCATCCGACCCAGAGGACATTCCCGGCGTCACATTCACCGAGCTTTTCGACTACAACGCGGTTTTTGTCGCCTCGGCTGCGCATCCGCTGGCCGACAAGCCATATGTCGAGGCCGAGGATTTCCGGGGGCAGACGTTGATCACCTATCCGGTGGAACGGTCGCGGCTTGATGTGTTCAGCCAATTGCTGATCCCGGCAAAGGTCGAACCAGCTGCAGTTCGCCAGGTCGAGCTGACGGCCGTTATTCTGCTTCTGGTCGCGTCCAATCGGGGCGTGTCGGTGCTGCCCGACTGGGTGGTGCGCGAGGTCAAGTACAGTTCCGACTACGTCACACGTCCGTTAACCGAAACAGGCGTGACAAGACGGCTATACGCGGCCACAAGAACAGTGGACACAGACAAGCCATTCGTCGCTGAATTGATCCGGCTGGCCCGGCAAGAGGCGCAGCGGCTTCAATCCGCCTGATGTCTAGAGGGCGGTGAGGTTCGACGCCATCTTGCGGCCATCGCGACCCTCGGTCATATCAAAGCTGACCTTTTGATTGTCGCTGAGGCTGTCCATCCCGGATTGCTGAACAGCGGAAATGTGCACAAACACATCCTTGCCGCCATCCTCCGGGGAAATAAAGCCGTAGCCTTTTGTGGCGTTGAACCATTTCACGGTACCGTTCGGCATGATCCCGTGTCTCCTTCTGTCGTCATGTTTGACCTCTGAGGGCCGCTTCAGTTGCGACCGGGCGGGCAATCTGCGACACCCCATCACACTATTTGAGATTGACCGAAGCGTCCCAAAAACAAGGCCCTCGCGCATTTTTCAGCACGGGCCAAAGGGCGAGGCGGCAGAAGACAGGAGAGGGAAGAATGATCCTTTACGGGCTCAAGACTTGCGACACATGCCGTAAGGCATTGAAGGTGCTGCCAAACGCAGAATTTGTTGATGTTTCAATGACTTCGGTACCCGATGGTATACTGGATCGGGCGATGGCGCAGTTTGGTGAAAAAATTCTCAACACGAAATCGACGACATGGCGGGGATTGGATGAAACCGAACGAGCGAAAGACCCCAAGACGCTCTTGGTGACCCATCCCAAACTGATGAAACGCCCGCTGATCGTGGATGGCGACGCGCTTTATTTGGGGTGGGACAAGACCACCCAAGAGGCCATATTAGGCTAGTCGCGCATCTGCATCTGGTGCAGCGCGGCATAGGTGCCGGACTGCGCCAGCAAATCGTCATGTGTGCCTTCTTCGATCACGCGCCCCTGATCCATGACCACGATCTTATGCGCGTCCCGGATGGTGGACAGGCGATGGGCGATGACCAACGTGGTGCGCCCTTTGGACAATTCGTCCAGCGCCTCTTGCACCTTGGCCTCGGAACCGGTGTCGAGCGCCGACGTCGCTTCGTCCAACAGCAGAATGGGGCGGTTGCGCAACAGCGCGCGGGCAATCGCCACCCGTTGCCGCTGGCCGCCCGACAACGCCGATCCGCGTGGTCCGACGGGGGTGTTCAACCCGTCTGAAAGCTGCGGCAGGAAATCGGACACATGCGCTGCATCCAGCGCTCGTTTCAGATCGGCATCGGACACATTTTTTTGTCCAAGCAGGACGTTTTCCAGAACTGTATCGTCAAACAGCAAGGCTTCCTGCGACACCACAGAAAAGAGCCCGCGCAAGTCGTCCAGCGCCATTTCCGAGACAGGCACGCCGCCTATGGTCACATCTCCATGTGACGGATCAACAAGTCGGGTCAACACATTGAAGATCGTCGATTTGCCGGCGCCAGAAGGCCCAACAAGCGCGGTAGTCTGACCTGCTTCCGCGGTAAAGCTACACCCGTTCAAAATGCCCGTTTCCCCGTAGCTTAGCGATACGTCCTCAAGCTTTATCTCAGGTACAACCTCGGGCGCGGCCTTGGGTTGCGCAGGGCTCCTCAGCGTCGGTTCCGTGTCAAGGATTTGCCGGATGCGTTCGATCCCGGCGGCAGCCACTTGCCAAACACCCGCCACGTTGCCGAGCCGCCGCAACGGTTCAAATGCAAGACCAATTGCGGTGAAGAAGGCCATGAAATCGCCCACTGTTTTCTCACCCGAGAGGATCTCGTTTCCGCCGTAGAACAACACACCCATGAAGCCCAGACCGGCCATGATGTCGATCATGCCAGGGATTGTCGCCTGACCAAGGGCACTGCGGGTTTCAACTTTGACGCGCTCATCCGTGAGGCTGCGATAGCGGTCTGACTGGTACCGTTCGAGAGCGTTGAGTTTGACGGGAATGATTCCGTGAAATGCCTCGTTCAGACGCACGGACAGTTTCGCCGCCACGTCGCGTGCGCGCCGGGCTTCCTTGCGAACATAGCGTTGCAGAAACATCGACGGTGCGATCAGGATCGGCGCCCCGAGCAAGGCGACGACCGTCCAACGCCAATCGACGGAAATTGCAACAGCAAACAAAGACACAAGCGCAATCACATCCCGACCTGCGCCGGTTATGATCGTCCGCCAGACCTTTGAAATCGCGTCCACATCGCCTTCGACCCGCTGCATGAGGTAGCCCGGTGAGTGGGTTTGGTGATAGGCACTGTCGAGCACCATGAGATGCGCCAGCAGATCCTGCCGGATATCTGCAACGGACAGCTGGGAAATCCGCGTCAGCAGAACCTTCTGCACGATACTTGCCACGGCCCGGATGACGAAGATGCCAAGAAAGATCAATCCGACCCACAGGATGGCGTCTGCCTCACCGCCGACAAAGACCCGGTCGAACATCGGCTTCATCATGTAGGACAGCGCGCCGAACATGCCGCCTTCCAGCGCCATGAAGACCATCGCGACAATCAGAAGACGCCAGTGCTTGGCAAGATATCCGCGCCAGACCCAAAGCAGCAGGCCCCGCGGATTGACCGCGGCTTCGGTCACGTCGCCAAAGCCGCAGGCATTGTCAGCTTGGCGGCTGGGGTCTTGCTGTTGAACCCGGTCTGGATGGCCGTCGCGTCGTATTCCGTGCGGATCCAGTCTTCGAACCCGATGGGCTGGCGCGCATTCCGCGCGGCATAAACATCAAGGATGTAATCCTGCACGCCGGTCGCAGTGAAATCGAGGTGGATATACTTGAGCGACAATTGCTTGCGCGCCATTTCCACCGGTTGGTTTTCGAACACCATCAGGTAGAGCGCCGCAACGAACCCTGCGCGGTCAGCGCCGGATTTGCAGTGAAACACAAAGGGTTTCTCCGCCATCCGCAATGTGTCGATCACATGTACGATCTTCTTGCGGCTGACCGCATTCCGCGCCTGCAGTTTGGCGTTCAAGAGCCGCAGCCCCAACGCCTCACAGGTTTCCTTTTCAAAGAGGTAATGGGCATATTTGTCTTCACCGCGCAGGTTCACCACGGTCTTGATGCCCATTGCCTTGTATTTCTCGAACCGCGCATGTGTCGGCTGGTTCGAGCGGTACACGCCCGGTGCGACCTCAAAGAAGTTGGTCCAGAAGGTGCGCAGGAAGGCGTGATCGAACACGTGGTAGTGAAACGCCGACCAGCGCCGCGCGCGCGGGTCCGTGATGTCCTTGCCGAAGGACCGACGCAGCTTGCGTTCTGCATCTTCGATCTTTGTCCAAAGTCGTCCCAGCATCCGGTCCCTTTCGCGTCAGGCGCGGATGTAGAGACTGTGACGCGTGCTGGCAAGCACCGCGCGATATTGACGGTGCGGCTGGGGTGGGTAGGGTGCGCAGAATCCTGCGCTCTGTCAGGGAATCCCCGTCGTTTTGAGGTTGCTTATGTCGCTTGCCAACGGTCGCACGTATCTTGCCATTCCCGGTCCTTCAGTGGTGCCGGATGCCGTGTTGCGTGCGATGCATCGTGCCTCACCGAACATTTACGAGGGCGAGCTGCCCGAAATGATGCCGGATATGGTGCGTGACCTGAAACGTGTCGCCCGCACCGACGGGCATGTGGCAATCTATATCAGCAACGGACATGGCGCGTGGGAAGCTGCCTTGGCGAATACTGTCGGCATCGGGGAAAAGGTGCTTGTGCTGTCCACCGGGTTCTTTGCAATAACCTGGAGCCGCATCGCAGAGGCTCGTGGGATCGAGGTCGACGTACTGGATTTCGGCAATGGCGGCACCTTCGATCTGGAGCGCGTTGAAGCGGCACTGAAAGCGGACAGCGCGCATACCTATAAGGCGGTTCTGGCGGTGCATGTGGACACCTCAAGCTCGAACCGCAACGAATTTGCACCGCTGCGCGCGATTCTTGATGATCTCGGCCATCCGGCGCTGCTGATTGCAGATTGCATCGCTGCAATGGGGTGTGACCGGTTTGAGATGGACGCCTGGGGCGTCGATGTGGCTCTGACCGGCTCGCAAAAAGGGCTGATGTGCCCGCCGGGGCTGGGCTTTGTGTTTTTCAACGACAAGGCTGCTGAAGGGCGGCGTCGGCTCAAGCACGTCAGCACCTATTGGGATTGGACCGCACGCACGGCCCCGGAGGCGTTCTACCAGTATTTCAGTGGTACCGCGCCGACGCATCACCTTTATGGCCTGCGCACGGCGCTGGATATGATACATGCCGAGGGGATGGACGCTATCTGGGCGCGGCATGCCACCTTGGCTCGGGCGATCTGGGCGGCGGTCGAGCATTGGGGGCAGGGCGGGCCGCTGCGGCTCAACATCGCCGACCGCAGCTTGCGCAGTCATGCGGTGACCGCGATGGCCATCGGCAAACCACATGGCACCGAATTGCGCCGCTGGTGTTCCGATCAGGCGGGTGTCACGCTGGGCATCGGTCTGGGCATGGGCAACGACGATGACCCGAAAAGCGATGGGTATTTCCGGTTTGGGCATATGGGCCATGTGAACGCGCACATGATCCTTGGGCTGCTGGGGGTCGTCGAAGCCGGGCTTGGAGCGTTGGGTATTCCGCATCGGGCCGGTGGGGTCGCGGAAGCGGCCAAGGTGATCTCAGGCGTCTGAATTCCGAGGCCACTGGATCGCGCGGCTGGCCTTGTAATGGGCCAGCCAGGTGATGCCGTGGTTCAGGACCCATCCTGTCAGGATCACGGCCAAGAGGCCGAAAAGGGCACAGATGACCCCGAAGATCCACAAAAGATTGATGAAAATCAGAATGAGACTTGCGGTCGTGTAATCCTCGACCCGCTTGGGATGGTGATCATCCATTTGCATCTCCACAACTCGGAACGTGCACGTTACCAGAACAGAGTACCGCAGAATATCGCCTCGTCAGCGATAATCTGTGCCAGATCCCGAAAATTTTCGTGAACTTGGGGCGCCGCGCCTAACCGCGCGCCGCTGCGAGGGCTTTGGGCAGTGCCGCTTCGAAGATATCCAGATCCGTGGGGCGTCCCGCGCTGATCCGGATGCATCGGTCGCCGGGTGATACGAAGGGCATCCGGACGAACACGCCCTGCTCAATCAGGCCGGCGAGCACCGCTTTGGCGAAGGCACCGTCGCCGCCACAATCCACAGTGACGAAATTTGTGGCGGAGGGCAGGGGCGTGAGCCCGTTGGCCTTGACGATGGCCGCGATCCGGTTCCGTGCTTCGGCAACAAGGGCGATCACCTCTTCAAGCCAGGCCGTGTCTTCATAGGCCGCCAATGCGCCTGCCTGTGAAATCCGCGACATCCCGAAATGGTTGCGCACCTTGTCAAAGTTCTTGATCAGGTCCGGCGCTCCGATGCCGTAGCCGACCCGTGCGCCCGCCATACCAAAGGCTTTGGAGAAGGTGCGCATGCGAATGACCCGCGGATCGTCTGCGTCAATCATCGGTGCGGTGCCGTTCGGTGCAAACTCGATATAGGCTTCATCCAGAAGCAACAGCGTTCCGTCCGGGAGCGAGTCGAGCGATTTTTCGATTTTCGCACCGCTGTGCCAACTGCCCATCGGGTTGTCGGGGTTCGCAAGGTAGACGATCTTGGCTTCGACCTCAGAGGCTTTGGCCATCAGTGCGTCGATGTCTTCGTGATCGTTGTGGAAAGGCACTTTGTGCAGCGTGCCGCCATAACCCACGACGTGATAGTTGAAGGTGGGGTAGGCGCCGTCCGACGTGACCACCGCGTCACCGGGGACGACCAGCAGACGTACGAGGTACCCGAGCAGCCCGTCAATCCCTTCGCCGATGATGATATTGCCGGGGCGCACGCCTATATGGGCCGAGATGGCGTGGATCAGATCGTAATTCGTGGGATCGGCATATTGCCAGCACTGGCCCGCCGCATCCTGCATCGCGGCCACCGCGAAAGGCGATGGTCCAAAGACACTTTCGTTCGCGCCCAATCGCGCAAGAAAGGGCGCGCCGCGGTGACGCTCTTGCACTTCCGGGCCAACGAAGGGTACGGAAGAGGGTAGCTTTGCGATGAGGTCGGGATATCTAGGTCCGGTCATGTCCTGTCTATGCCAAGTGGGCGGTTCCAGAACAAGCGCTGTTGACGACCAGAACGCAGAAACCCGGCTACGTATGCATGTTTTGGCGCTGAAACGAAGCAAGGGCCAATCCGGACCTTCTAGCGCCCCGATTTTTCGTCGAAAAATCGGGCCACACGTAAACGTGCTTTGGAATTGTAAAAATACCGTTGGCAACTCGTGGAGTCTCGCGCGGCGTTGTCTTTCTCCCACACGAAGCGCCAATTCAGGTCACGGGCGCTGTCCCGATGCTTCGCTCCTGAAACACGTAGGCCGAAACTGAACATGCCCCCCGCCGCTTGACCCGCCGAAGTGGAACGGCCACTTATCGACCAGAGCAGAAAGAGACCGACATGGCCCAAACTCCACCACCCTTTGCCCCGTTTGAATGGATGATCGCGTGGCGCTACTTGCGCGCCCGGCGTGCTGAAGGCGGCGTGAGCGTGATGACATGGATCAGCCTGATCGGGATCACGCTGGCGGTTTTTGCCCTGATTGCCACTCTCGCTGTGCGCTCCGGCTTTCGCGCGGAGTTTGTTGATACCATCCTTGGCTCCAACGCGCATGTGACGGTCTATTACACACAGGAAATCGATCAATTCGGTCGGTCGGGTCGCACTATCCCGGATTACGCGGCCCTGGCCCAGTCTGTTGCGGCAGTCCCCGGCGTCACCCGCGCAGCACCCTTGGTGAAGGGGCAGGTCATGGCCACGGCCAACAGCCGCAACGCCGGTGTCGAGGTGTTCGGCATCGCACCTGAGGACCTTGCCACCATTCCCCGCATCGCAGATCCCGACACCGCGCAGGGCGATCTTGCCCGGTTCGCTGACGGCATTGCGATCGGTTCGGGTGTTGCGCGCGAACTGGGGGTCGGATTGGGCGATAAGGTCAAGCTCATTTCGCCAGACGGGGTGCGCACCGCCTTTGGCACCAGCCCGCGGGTCAAGGCCTATGAGGTGGTCTATATCTTTACCGCCGGGCGTTATGACATCGACCGCACACGCGTCTATATGCCCTTCGGCGAGGCGCAGCTTTACTTCAACCGGGAAGGCGTTGCAGACGAGATCGAGGTCATGGTTGCCGACCCGGATCGGGTCGAGAACGTGACATTGCCCATCGTTCAAGCCGCCGGCTCTCGGGCATTGGTGTGGACTTGGCAGGACGCAAGCGGTGGGTTCCTGCGCGCGCTCGAGATCGAGGACAACGTGATGTTCATCATCCTTTCGATCCTCGTGCTGATTGCCGCGATGAACATAGTTTCCGGACTGATCATGCTGGTGAAGAACAAGGGCCGGGATATCGGGATCCTGCGCACAATGGGTCTGACCGAAGGTGCGGTGCTGCGGGTGTTCTTCATTTGCGGGGCCTTCACCGGCATTCTCGGAACCGTTGCAGGCGTGATCCTTGGGTGTCTGTTTGCGCTTTACATCGATCCGATCTTTTCCTTCGTGAACTACGTCGCAGGTGGCGGTGTCTGGGATCCGGCGGTGCGGGGCATCTACGAATTGCCAGCACAATTGCGCCTGCCCGATGTGCTCAGCGCGGTGGCCCTGTCGCTTGCGCTCAGCTTCATCGTGACGATCTTTCCAGCCCGGCGCGCCGCGCGGATGAACCCGGTCGAGGCGCTGCGCTATGAGTGATGTTGCACTGCGATTGAGTGGGGTCACCAAGACCTACAATGCGGGCAGCCCTGCTGCGGTCAAGGTGTTGCGCGGGGTGGATGTGTCGCTCTCCAAAGGCGAGGTTGTGGCGCTGGTCGCGCCGTCGGGTGCAGGGAAATCGACGCTTTTGCATATCGCGGGTTTGCTCGACACGCCGGATGGTGGCACAGTTGAAATCGCGGGTTCCGATGTGACCGGGGCGCCGGATCGCAAGCGCACAACCGTGCGACGTGACGAGGTCGGGTTTGTCTACCAGTTCCACCATCTGCTGCCCGAGTTCAGCGCTCAGGAAAACATCGTGCTGCCACAGCTTGCCGCCGGTGTGCCGCGGGGTGATGCGGATGCGCGGGCGACCGAGTTGCTGAAGATTGTCGGCATTGCCGCGCGCGCGCATCACCGGCCTGCTGCCTTGTCCGGAGGGGAGCAGCAGAGGGTCGCGTTTTGCCGGGCGCTGGCCAATGGACCGTCTGTCCTCCTGGCGGACGAGCCGACCGGCAACCTTGATCCGGGCACCTCGGACACCGTGTTCGCGGCGTTGATGACACTTGTCCGAGAGACCGGACTGTCGGCGCTGATCGCCACGCACAACATGGAGCTTGCGGCGCGGATGGATCGTCAGGTGCGATTGGAGCAGGGCCGAGTGTCATCCGCTTGACGTTGGATGGTTTGCTGTCACTTTGCCCGGATTGCCAGAGGAGGACAGTATGGCCGAAATCGATGTTTCGCAAATCCACAAGGTCACGCAACGCGCCTTGCGTGCGCATGGGGCCTCTGACGAGGTGGCGGGCATCATGGCCGATGCCGTGTCATGGGCCGAGGCGCGGGGGAACCGCATTTGTGGGCTTTACTACTTGGAAAGCTATTGCCAGCAACTGATCAGTGGACGGGTTCGCGGAGCGGTAACACCAAGCGTGACACGACCGCGCAGCAGCACGGTCGAAGTGGACGCAGGCTACGGCTTTGCCCAGCCCGCCTTTGCCGCCGCATTGGACGCAGCAACAACAGCCGCGCGCGAGACCGGGATCGCAAGCCTGTTCGTGCGTCATGCTCATACCTGCACCGCGCTGGGCTGGTTCACCGAAGCCATTGCCAAGGCGGGGATGATCGGGATGGGGTACACCAATGCGTCGCCTATCGTTGCGCCTCCCGGGGGCAAGACGCGGGTGATCGGGACCAACCCGATGTCCTTTGCCGTGCCGGACGGCGACGGTGGCGTTGCGATGATGTTCGACCAGTCCACCACCAGCGTGGCATTGGGGCGCATCACGATGGCCAAGGCGGCTGGAGAGACGATCCCAGAGGGATGGGCCGTCGATGCGGAGGGCAAGCCGACCACCGACCCCGAAGCGGCTTTGGCTGGATCTTTGTGCAGCATGGGAGGCTATAAAGGATGGGGGTTGGGCCTGATGGTTGAAATCATGGCGGCCGGATTGGCGGCCGGAACCCCCAGCCGCGAGGTCAAACCGCTGAAAGCGCCAGAGGGCGCACCGCATGATCTGGCGCATTGCTTTATATTGATCGACCCCAGCATCCGTCCTGAGTTTCACGCAATGGTCGCGGGATTGGCCGAGGCTGTAGCGCAGGATGATGGCGCGCGTGTGCCCGGTCTTGGCAAGGTTCTGCTGACCAAGGTTGCTGTGCCAGATGCGCTGTGGGAAGCAAGCTGCGCGCTGTCTGAACGGTGACACATGTTTCACGCGAACGTTTGATGCGAGTGATCGGCTGGGCCTGTTAGAACGGGGCAACCCAAAAAGGATGTCCCGATGTTCCGTTTTTTTGCTGCTGCCGCCTTGTCCCTTGCCGCGTTGCCTGCATTGGCCGCGCCGGTTTCATTTGACGGGACCTGGAAAACCCAGAAGTTCTCGCTGTTCTCGTCGAACACCTATGGTTTCAATGGCAGTTCGGTCAGCGTTGCGTCGAACGGGTCGGTTTCCTTGGCCTATCGGCCTCTGCCGGAAAGCTATTGGGGGGCGTCGAGCGCCAAATGGTCCTGGAGCGTGCAGGAAGGCGTGCCGGCCACCGATCTGCGCAATAAGGGCGGAGATGACCGCAACCTCGCGCTGTACTTCGTGTTTCTGCCAGAATCCGAGGCGCAAGCGCTGAAAGGGGCCAGTGTGCGTCAGTTGCTGAGCAATGATGCCGCGCGCGTGCTGGTTTATGTCTGGGGCGGCGCACACAATCGCGGCGCGGTGCTGAGCAGCCCGTATCTGGGCAATCGTGGCAAAACCATCGTTCTGCGCGGGTCTGGCACAGGCAGTGCCAATGAGAGCGTCAATCTCGCGCGGGACTATGCCAATGCCTTTGGCGGGGGTGGGACTGCGCTGGTCGGCTTGGCCCTGTCCGGTGACAGTGACGACACCGACAGCCGCATTCGCGCGTCGATCAGCGGGTTGAGCGTGAACTGACGGCTGACTGGCCGAAAGCACCGCGCAGATCAGGCGCGCTGCGTGATCCACACCCCAAGCGCCATCACCGCAATTCCGGTGCTTCGCGTGAGGCTGAGTGGACTGACACGCGCGCCGAAGAGACCAAAATGGTCGATCAGCGCGGCGGATATCAGCTGTCCCAACAGCACGAAAAAGACCGCATTTCCAATCCCGAAATGTGGTGCGATATAGGTGATCGACAGCACGTAGAACGCCACAAAAAGACCGCCGAGCAACAGATGACGGGGCGCCATCGGCACGTTGGCCAAGGCCCGTGGTCCAGTGATCAGGGTCGCGGCCGTCGCGGCCAGCAGGGCAACGCAGAACAGCACCATGGCAGCTGCTGCCGGTGACCCGATCCGCACACCGAGGGCTGCGTTCAGCGCGGCAAGCAGGGGGATGCCGATCCCGGCGGCCAGCATCGTGAGGGCATAGATCGGCATAGATGTCTCCGTATGGCGCGATTCTCGTGCAGAGTGCGCCGGGTTCTGCCGATTGTCACCCGTCGTCGCAATTCCGGCTCAACCCGGATGGTTGCACGGCGGCTGAAAGAGAGTCACTCTGTGCGTAATCGAGCAAGGAGGCCGAAATGCGCCCAACCCTCATCAGTTTGACATTTGGTGCCTGTGCCGCTGGCCTGATCGCGGCCTGCACACCCGACGAGATGCCCGTGCCCTCAGATGGGCGGGCGCTGTTCATGGAAAACTGCGCCGTTTGTCACGGGGCTGACGCCAAGGGAAATGGACCGATGGCGCGGGCGATGGTCAAGGCACCACCTGACCTCACGCTGATTGCCTTGCGCAACGGCGGTGACTTCCCATCGGTCCGGGTTCTGTCGACCATTGACGGCTATACAAAGTCGTCCCTCTCGGGGCCGGGCATGCCAGAGTTCGGTGTGTTGCTGGACGGAGAGTTGGTGCCGCTGGACGCTGCCGACGGTGTGCTGACACCGACGCCCCGCAAGCTGGTCGCGCTGCTGGAATATATTCAGAGCATTCAGACCACGCGGTAAACGCGCGCAAAAGAAAAGCCTCGCCGGATGGCGAGGCTTTGTCTTGTCAGGCGCGGGCGGATGCGGACCTTGGCCCTGCCAGCAGCCAGATGATGAAGCCCAGAAGGGGCAGGATCAGAACCAACAGGCACCATAGCACCTTTGAACCTGTAGAGTTGTTGGAGCCGATGATGGAAACAAAGGCCCAGACGTTGAGAACGAGGAGGATCAGCCCTCCAATTCCGGTGATTTCAATACCCATTGCGGTCTCCTTGCTGCGCCTCACGCGGCGCTGACTTCACTTTCGCTTTTCAACACCCTGTCACCGTCGTTTTGTTCGATCAGGTAGGCGGGGCAGTTCGCAGATGCCTTGCGGGTCACCTCCGTGCCTTTGATCGTAACGGTCGTTTTTTGGTCGTAGACGTTGATGATGGTTACGGTGCCTGTTCCATCGCCCCAATCCCATTGCACATGGTCACCTTCGGATCGTGCCATGGTCAGCGGTTCCTGAGGGCCGAGATCAGTTCGGATTTGGTCATGTCCGAGCGACCGTCGATATCAAGCTCCTGCGCGCGGTCGTACAGATCGTCTTTGGTCCAATCCTCATAAGGTGCCGCTTTGCCGCCCTCGCGCGAAGGGTTCTGGTCGTCGCTGGCCTGAGCATTGGCAATGCGCGCAGCAGCTTCCTTGCTGTAGCCGTCGTCGCGCAGGGCTTCGTAGGTCTCATCGTCCTTGATCGATGATCCGTGATCCTTGGCCATGGTCTTATCCGTCAGTCGTCGTGGCTGCGGCGGGTGCGGCGTCTTCCTGACCCGGTTCGTTGCCTTCGAACGCCAAATTGGCAAGATAGGCGAAGAACAGAATTGCGGCAAAGATAGCTGCGGCAATCATGCCCCAGAGTGCCGGACGATGGCGCTTGGATTGCTTTTCGATATTCGTCGATGGAGCGGACATGAATTACCTCTTGGGTTGTGAATCTTCATTGGCGCAACGCGGGTGCTGTTGCACCGGTTCCATGATTTCGCTTCGGAACCGATGAGATACGGGCGCGTTGACTGCGGAACGGCGTGCCTTTCGCGGTCTGCCGACAGGTGTTTGTTGCCCGAAAGGATGATGAGATTATGCCCAAGAGCGATCTGACCCGTGGACCTGTCTGGAAAGCGTTGGCGTTGGTTTCGGCTCCGATGAGTTTCGGGATTCTTGCCGTGTTGAGCGTGGGTCTGGCTGATGCCTACTTTCTGGGACAACTTGGCCAGGCACCCTTGGCCGCCGTAGGGTTCATCTACCCGGTGACCACAGCGCTGACCTCGATGTCGATCGGCCTTTCGGCAGGAGCAAACGCGGTTGTCTCGCAGGCGATCGGGCGTGATCGGTCGGATAGTGATGCGCCGGTCCGGTTGGCGCTGCATTCCGCGGGGCTGGGACTGTGTCTCGCTGTGCTTGTGGCGCTGGCGTTTTGGATGTCTGCGCCGCTCTTATTTCAATGCATGGGTGCAGAAGGTGCGGCACTGGATGAGACACGCGCCTACGTGCCATTCTGGTCGCTGTCCTTTCCGTTTCTCGTTCTGATGATGGTGTGCAACGCGGTCTTTCGCGCCCATGGCGATGGGGCGACGTCTGCGGTAATCATGGTGCTGGCTGCATTGGTCAACATCGCGATCAATCCGCTTGTGATATTCGGTTGGGGGCCGGTTCCGGGGTTGGGCACCGAAGGTGCTGCGCTTGCCACCTTCATCGGGCGTGCCATCGGGGCGGGTGCTGCGGTGTGGTATGCGTGGTATTCGGGATTGCTGACGGTCTGCGGCGAGCCCTTGAAGGGGCTGTTTGCGAGCATAAAAGACGTGATAGCCGTCGGACTGCCGGCAGCGGGCTCGAATGCTATCAACCCTGCGGGTATGGCTCTGGTGACAGCGGCAGTCGCAACATTGGGCGAGGCTGCGGTGGCAGGATTCGGTGCTGCGACGCGAGTACAATCAGTAGCTTTGGTCGCCCTTTTTGCGCTTTCCGCTGGCATCGGCCCGGTGGTCGGGCAGAATTTCGGCGCTGACAAACGGGATCGGGCGCGACTGGCCTTGATACAAGCGTGGATGTTCAGTGTGGTGTACGGACTGGCACTGGCTGTCGGCGTGACCCTGTTCGCCGATCAGATCGCCGCCTTCTTTGCGGATGGCAGTGAGGCACAGGGCTATGCAGCGCTTTACATGCGTGTCGTGAGCTGGAGCATTATGGGCTACGGCATCCTTGTCATCACTAATGCCGCGATGAATGCACGCTCCAAGGCGGCTTATTCGCTGGGTCTCAGCCTGACTCGGATCTTCGTCGTCTATGTGCCGCTTGCATGGATTGGCATGTGGGCGTTCGGCTATGCGGGCATACTCGGTGCTGCGGTTCTGGCCAATGCCTTTGCGATTGCTGGCGGTTTGTTCTGCGCACGTGCAACGGGGCTTTTGACCGAAGTGAACGGACGCGCTGTGCCGTCAATCCTGCCGCGGACAAGCAGCTGAATGCTAGACCATTTCGGTGCGCATCGCGCGCGTCTGGTTGCGGTCCATACGATAGGCGCGCGCCGCGGTGACCAGAGCGCGGAAGATCGCGCGTTGGCGGTGGGCATAAAACAGATGTTCGGGGTGCCACTGAACGCCAAGTGCAAAGGGGTCACGGATGCGTTCGATGGCCTGCACCATGCCGCCGGTGTCCCGTGCGGAGATGCGCAGACCGTCTCCTAACCGATCTACCGCCTGACTGTGCAAGGCGTTGACCTTCATCGGTTTTTCGCCGCTGATGAGCGATAGATGGGTTTCGCTTTCCACACAGACCTCACGCTTCGGCAGGATCGTGGTGATCTTGCGATTTGTGCCATAGGTCGTCCAGGCATCCTGATCCAAGGTGCCGCCCAGAGCCACGTTAAGCATTTGCGAACCCCTGCAAATTCCCAATACGGGAATGTTGCGATCAAGTGCTGCTTCTGCGAGGCAGCGTTCCAGTTCGTCCCGTTCCGGGTCAAGCTTGGCCGAAATTCCCAGCTTGCCGCCGTAGAGTTCAGGTCCGATGTCGCCGCCGCCGCCGATGATCAGGCCGTCGACATGGTCGAGATCCACCACGCGGCCAACGCCCCAGCGAACGCCCTTGCCGCCGGTGATCCAGAGATTCAGGTTGATGAGCGGAAAGACGCGCCAGCCGGTCCGGTTCGATGTGGTGACGGCGATGACTGGGCGGGTCATAACTCGGCCTTGACGTCGTGGTCCTGCAAAAGCGCGTCGATGGTTTTGATCCATATGGATTTG
>NZ_JAEPMO010000200.1 GCF_017643905.1 Marivita sp. | reverse complement strand
CTTCAAGGCCAGCTCGGAGACCGCGAAAAAAAAGAGGAAGGAGACGCCAATGTTGACCCCGTCATGAACCGACCGACATACTGACAGGCGGGTCAAATCTCGATGACAATGCTGGGTCAGTTCTCAGTGACATCCAACAGCTCCGCCTCAGGGCGAGATACCGATCAGCTTTGCTGTGTCGGTCGCGGGTCAACCTGTCGCGCTGGTGATCACTGATTTCCCTTTTGCCGCGCAAACGAGAACGCAGCTTTCACTAGCAGATCTCTCAAGCTTGCCTACAACGCTGCGTGATGGGCTTTATCTGGGAATTGCTGACTCACTAACTGAAACGTTGCCCAAAGCGCTTCTGTCACATCTGACAGGTCTCGAACTTGCTCCGGTCGAAAACTGCGAAACGTGGCTTGAAGCCCATTTAGACATGGGGTCAAGTGGCACTGCGATATGCTACATCGGTGCGAGCCGCGCCGGGTTCTGCCATATCTTCCGCGCGCTCTATCCCGAGGGCAAAGACGGGCTCCCTAGGCTGCCCGCCGCCGTTACCGCCCATATCCCGCTGCATCTCTTCCACAGCTTCGGAGCCATGCGCATACCGCTCAGTACGCTGCGCGGTCTCGAGGCGGGGGATGTGCTGCTCGCGGGTCTTTCAACGGACAGTTCCGCACTTGAGGGCGCGCCGGGCACTTTCTGCCTCGTGCGGGCGGGCGAGGAGGGAACTTGGCAATTCAAGGAATTTTCGATGAGCACCGAAGAACCAGAAAAACAAACGCCGGACTCGGAGGCAATTGACTTGTCTGAGGCCGTGGCCTCCCTGCCGACTTCGGATGCTACTGCCGGGTCACAAACCAAATCGCTACATGAGCCGGAAACAGGTGGTATTGACGATATCCCTGTGCGGTTGAGCTTTGCTACCCATTCGGTGACCAAGACCGTGGCCGAGATGCAAGAGCTTGCCGAAGGCGCGGTGCTCGCGCTTGATGCGCCGGTGCTCGCCCCCGGGCTGCCGGTGCGCATCCTTGCCAATGGTGCCGCCGTGGGCGCGGGCCATCTGGTGCAGATCGATGACCGCCTCGCAGTGCGCGTTGCTTCTATGGGCAGTGCAGGAGATCGCAAAGCGTGATCGACCCGCTTAATCTAATCCTCGGTCTGGTGGTGGCCGGACTTGTGCCTTTCATCGCCGTGGTCGCGACCTCTTTCATTAAGTTATCGGTCGTTCTGCTTTTGGTGCGAAACGCGCTTGGCGTGCAGCAGATCCCGCCCAACATGGTGCTGAATGCACTCGCGATTATCATCTCGGGCTACATCATGGCTCCGGTCTTCGTCGAGACTTTCGATATTCTCACCACGGGCAATTACACCTTCGACACCGTTGACGGCGTGCGCGAAACCTTTAATGCCGCGAAAGATCCCCTTCTGAACTGGCTGAAACTGCATGCCGACGCGCGCGAAACCACCTTCTTCGTCGAGGCCGCGCAAGAGATCTGGCCGGAGTCGCTCGCCAGTGCTGCCAATGCCGATAACCTCGCAATCATTCTGCCCGCATTTACCGTGAGCCAGTTGCGCGAGGCCTTCGAGATCGGCTTCCTGTTATATCTGCCCTTCATCGCGATCGACCTTATTGTTTCAAATATCCTTCTAGCGCTTGGGATGATGATGGTCTCACCGCTTACCATATCGCTGCCCTTCAAGTTGTTTCTCTTTGTAATGGTCGATGGCTGGTCGCGGCTAATTCTAGGGTTAATAACCACATACGCATAGAAAGGCAGGCCGCTCATGTCTCCGGAAGACGCACTTTTTCAGATTACCGAGGCGATGATGCTGGTGATGATCCTGTCGCTGCCGCCAATCCTCGTGGCCTCGGTGGTGGGTGTAGTGGTCAGCCTTCTGCAGGCGCTCACGCAGATCCAAGAGCAGACGTTGAGTTTTGCTGTGAAGCTCATCGCCGTGGCGCTGACCATCGCAGCGATGGCGGGGATTCTGGGATCAGAGATGGTCAATTATACCATCAAGCTCTTTGATGACTTCCCTGCTCTCGTTCGGTAGCTCGGCTCGAGAGGCCACCTCAACGCATTGGCGCATGCAAGATAAGTAAAAGCCTGAACCTACCTGCGTACGCAAAAAAGAAGTGACAGGAGCAGCCAATTTGGCTGCTCCTGTCATCTTCAAAAAAGGGGCGTGTGTTTGAGCGGTTCGTTACCTGGTGATCTGGAAGGTCGAGACTTCGGACGCAAGGGAGTTCGCCGCCGCTTCCAGAGTCTTGCAGGTCGAGGTCGTCTCCGTGGCCATTTGCGCGTTTTCCTGCGTCATCTGCTCCATGTGGCCAACGGCTTCGCTGATCTGTGACAGCGCTGCGGACTGGGCGGTGATGCCTTCGGCAATTTTTCCGACGGATGTGCCCAGAGTTTCGATATCATGGAAGATCTCACTCAGGTCCGATCCTACGCGATTGGCGATCGCCACACCGTTGGAGACGTGTGTTTCACTTTCCGAGATCAAGCCGCCGATTTCACGGGCGGATTCCGAACTGCGCTGCGCCAACTGCCGGACTTCTGTTGCCACTACGGCAAACCCACGTCCGGCATTGCCGGCGCGCGCTGCTTCGATGGCTGCATTGAGGGCAAGCAGGTTGGTTTGAACGGCAATCGATTCGATTGTGCTGACGATCTTGGAGATGCGGCCCGAAGAATTCTGGATCAACACCATCGCTTGCATCATGTCTTCGACAAGCTTGCTGTTGCCATCGGCCTTACCGCGCGTTTCTGTGGCGGTTCTGTCGGCGCTTTGCGCCTCTTTCACGGCGCTGCGAACTGTTTCGTTGAGCTGTCCCAAAGCCTGAGCTGTTTGGCTCAGTGCCGACGCCTGCGACGCGCTGCGATTGGACAGTTCTTCAGATGACGCGGTCAGTTGCCCCTCGATATGCTGCAACGATCCGGTAACCGTCGACACGCGCCCCAAAAGTGCGTTCCAGTCTTCGGTCGTGCGATTGTAGGCTTCGGCCACAATGGCGAGGTCTGGCACGTTACCAACGGTTATACGATGGGTGAGGTTGCCACGGCGCAAATGCTCCAGGCCTTCGGCGATACTCTGAATTGCTTCCTGCCGGGCGGTGATGTCGTTGGCAACTTTGACCACACGAGTCACAGCGCCGTTCTTGTCGAAGACCGGCGCATAGGTCGCCTGAATCCAGATCGTCCGGCCGGTGCGCGTCACACGCGGGAATTGATCGGTAAACGTCTTCCCGGATTTAAGATCCCGCCAGAATTTGGCGTAGGCATCGCTGCGCCCATATTCCGCATCGACGAACATGCGGTGATGTTTGCCGACAACAGCATCTGCTGTGTATTCCAGCGCGCCGAGAAAGTTTGCATTCGCGTGCAAAATTTCTCCGTCCACCGTGAAATGAATTACGGCCTGCGTGCGTTCGACCATCGAAAGAAGCGCAATCTGACCTTCGTCGATGTCGGCTTCGGTTGAAATATCAAGCATGGTTCAATCCCCTTTGGCTTGCTGACTCAACGGCAAGAAGCGTGCCAGTTTTAGGGAGAAAATTTGCGACAGTTCGGAATTGCAGTTTGGCAAGAAAAATTTTTGTTCGTAGTCACATTTCTCGAACGAGCCGCGACCAAGCATCAAGCGTCGCAAGGTTTGACGTGGTTGCCCATCGCTGCGCGACGATGTCCATTTCGATACAACCAAGCGTATCTCCGAGATTGGTCAGATCGCCGCGCGCAAGGTCCGGTTGCGCCAAGGCCGCGGGCACCCATGCGACGCCCAAGCCCGATTGCGACAACTGAAGCGCCGCAGTCGAAAGGCCGGTCTCCGTCACGACGCTCACGCTGCACTGCGCTTCGATGGGGGGAAGAATATGCCGGTTCAAAGCGGCCCCCAGGAACACATCCGCAGGATAGCCGATGATCCGCAATGCCCCGTCGTGAAACCGGGCGATAAGGTTTGCAGCATGGGCGCTGCCGCAGACCGGGATCAGGGTTTCTTCCCCGATCACCGCTTCAATCAGAAACGAGGCCGGTTCGGACGCGGGTTCCGATTTGATCCGATAGGTCAGGGAAATCGCCGCTTGCCTGCGGATCAACAGGGTTTCGCACTCATCCCGGTTCGCAGACCGCAACCTGATATGCGTCCGGCTGGGTTCGGCAACCGAGTTGATGATCTGCGTCCCCATCGACGTGGTGATCGCATGCTGGCTTGCGATCACAAGCTGCCGCAGGCCAGAGCTTTGTTCCTGTCGCATGTCTGACAGCAGAAGTCTTTGTTCAGCCGCCAGTTTTCTCAACTCCGCGTCGCGGTCACGCAGGACGGTGGATGGTCCACTGGGTTTGACGCTTCGGTCAATAAGTTCGATCCCCAGAACGTCTTCGAGGGTTTTGATGCGGCGCGAAAAGGCAGGTTGTGTTACATTGCGCAGGCGGGCGGCGTCAGCCACGCCGCCACTGTCCAGAAGCGCCACAAGGTCTTCGATCCAGTCAATGCGCATTCCGACCCTCTTTATGCATACTCTGCATAATAGCTCCGGTTTTTCTATTTGACGAGGCTGGTTACATGCAGAATTGATACGGCAACCCAATCAAAGGACGCTCCGATGCACTTTTCCCGATTCCCTCGCGTAAACCTTGCTCATCTGCCCACCGCGCTCGAGCCGATGGACCGTCTTTCAGCCGAGCTGGGCGGGCCGCGTATCTGGATCAAACGCGACGATTGCACCGGCATGTCAACCGGCGGCAACAAGACCCGCAAGCTGGAATTCCTGATGGCCGAAGCGCAGGCGCAGGGTGCCGATCTGGTCATCACCCAAGGTGCCACGCAATCGAACCACGCCCGCCAGACAGCCGCCTGTGCAGCCAAGCTGGGCATGGCCTGCCATATCCTGCTCGAGGATCGCACCGGGTCGAACGATCCGAACTACAATCTGAACGGAAACGTGTTCCTTGATTTCCTGCACGGTGCGACGGCGGAAAAGCGCCCTGGCTCGGGTCTCGATATGAACGCCGAGATGGAAGCCGTGGCCGAGAAATTCCGCGCCCAAGGCCGCAATGTCTACACCATCCCCGGTGGCGGATCGAACCCGACCGGCGCTCTCGGCTATGCCAATGCCGCGATGGAGCTTGTGACACAGGCCAACAACATGGGTCTCAAGATCGACCGCATCGTTCATGCCACCGGAAGCGCCGGAACGCAGGCCGGGCTGATCGTCGGTCTTAAAGCGATCAACGCCAATATCCCGCTTCTGGGCATCGGTGTGCGCGCACCCAAGCCCAAGCAGGAAGAGAACGTGTTCAACCTTGCCGTCAAGACCGCCGAAAAGCTGGGCTGCCCCGGTGTGGTCAAACGTGAGGATGTCGAGGCGAACACCGATTACGTGGGTGAAGGCTATGGCATCCCAACCAAGGAAGGCTTGGCTGCCATCGAGATGTTCGCCCGTCTTGAAGGCATCCTGCTTGATCCGGTCTATTCCGGCAAAGGTGCCGCAGGCATGATCGACCTCATCCGCAAGGGTGCGTTCGCAGGCGACGAAAACATCGTCTTTGTCCACACCGGCGGTGGCGTGGCGCTCTTCGGCTACACGGCAGCGTTCGACTACGACGCGCCGACCATGGCTGCCGAGTAATCACACATGCAGCCGTTCACGGGCAGTTTCACCCAGCAGGAGCCGATCGCAGAAGACGCGATTGGGGCGGCTGTTGAGGTGCTGCGCAGCGGGCGGCTGCATCGCTACAACACGGTTGGTGACGAGCTTGGTCCTGTGGCCGAGCTTGAAAAGGCATATGCCGCCTATCAAGGCGCGCGTTATTGCCTGGCTTGCACATCCGGCGGCTATGCCATGTCCACCGCCCTGCGGGCGCTGGGCGTCGGTGTCGGCGACCGGGTGCTGACAAATGCCTTTACGCTGGCCCCCGTTCCCGGCGCAATTGCTGCAGTCGGTGCAGACGCGGTGCTGGTCGAAATCACACCCGATCTGGTCATTGATCTGGACGATCTGGAGGCCAAGATTCGGGCAACTGCCCCCAAAGCCATGCTCCTGTCCAACATGCGCGGGCACCTCTGTGACATGGACGCGTTGATGGCGGTTTTG
>NZ_JAEPMO010000127.1 GCF_017643905.1 Marivita sp. | reverse complement strand
GATCTGGATGACAAATGGGTCTATGTCGAAGGCGCGGATGCGTCCTCGAACGGCCGATCCATCCCGATGGACAAGGCGCTGGACGATGTTCTGGTCGCGTTCAAGGCGAACGGTGAAGCGCTGCGCAAAGAGGACGGCTACCCGGTGCGTCTGGTTGTTCCCGGTTGGGAAGGCAACATGTGGGTCAAATGGCTCCGCCGGATCGAGGTGACGGCGAACGCGGTCGAAAGCCGCGAGGAAACGTCGAAATACACCGACACGCTGGCCGATGGGACAAGCCGCAAGTGGACATGGGTGATGGACGCGAAATCCGTCGTCACCTCACCCAGCCCGCAATCCCCCATTACGCATGGCGCGGGTCCGCTGGTCATCACCGGTCTTGCATGGTCGGGCCACGGCGCGATCACCCGTGTCGACGTGTCCAAGGACGGCGGCAAGACATGGGAAACCGCGCGTCTGGCCAAGCCGGGCGAGAAGATGGCACTGACCCGCTTCTATCTCGACACCGAATGGAACGGTGAAGACATGCTGCTCCAGTCGCGGGCAATGGACGAAACGGGATATGTTCAGCCGACCAAAGCGCAACTGCGCGAAGTGCGCGGCGAGAACTCGATCTATCACAACAACTGCATCCAGACGTGGCACGTCAAACCCAACGGGGAGGCCGAAAATGTCGAAGTCTCTTAATCTTTTCGGCGGAACTGCACTCGGCACCGTGGCCGTCCTGACAATGGCGGTGAACTTTGCCGACCGCAACATCGCGGGGTTCCCGGAAAACCCGCCGGTGATGACGGCGATTGCACCGCCCGTGGTGTCGAGCGGTCTGGTTGCTGCAGCGAATGCCTCGACTGGCGCAGGTGAAGGCAAATTCGGTCTTGGACGCCCTGCACTGGCGGAAGAAATCGCTGCATGGAACGTGGATGTCAGCCCTGACGGAACGGGGCTTCCGGTTGGCTCTGGCTCGGTCGAAGACGGCGAAATGATCTTTTCCGAAAACTGCGCGGTCTGTCACGGCGAGTTTGCCGAAGGCGTAGACAATTGGCCTGAGCTGGCTGGCGGCGAAGGCACGCTCGCAGACGCGGACCCGGTCAAGACCGTGGGCAGCTATTGGCCCTACCTGTCGACCGCATGGGACTACGTCCACCGCTCCATGCCGTATGGCAATGCGCAGACGCTTACCAATGACGAGGTGTACGCCATCGTTGCCTACATCCTCTATTCCAACTTCCTCGTGGATGACGATTTCGTTCTGTCGAACGAGAACTTCCTCGAGGTCGAGATGCCGAACGCGAACGGCTTCATCATCGACGACCGTGCCGAGACCGAATACACGATCTGGCGCACCGAGCCTTGCATGGAAAACTGCAAGGAGACCGTCGAGATCACCATGCGCGCGACAGTACTGGATGTGACGCCCGAGGAAGAGGGCGCTGAAGCCGCCACCGAGGCACCAGCAGTTGTCGAGACCGCCGCTGTTGCGGAACCCGTTGCCGAGGCAGCCGAGACCGCTCCGGTCGCGGTGGCTGCCGCAGCCGGCCCGGACCGCGAACTGGTGGCCGCCGGTGAAAAGGTTTTCGGCAAGTGCAAGGCCTGCCATCAGGTTGGCGACGGTGCGCAAAACCGGTCGGGTCCTGCGCTGAACGGCATCGTTGGCGCAGACATCGCCTCGGTTGATGGGTTCAAGTATTCCAAGACGCTTGCGGAAATGGAAGGCAACTGGACTCCGGAAAATCTTGCGGCCTTCCTTGCTGACCCGCGTGGCTATGCAAAAGGCACCAAGATGAGCTTTGCCGGCCTGAAGAGCGACGACGACATCGCGGCTGTCTCGGCCTATCTTTCTACCTTCGAATAATACTTAATTGCGCGGCAAGACAGTATCTTGCCGCGCAAAAACCCTTAACATGAAGCTGTGAGTCAGCTTTAAGCGAACCGCTACACACGAGGTGTCATGGCCAATACGTCTGGTATGTTCCTTTCCGTGATCGGAGGTGCCGCGCTCGTGCTTGGGACCGCCTATGGATGGACCTCGCGGAACTACCGCGCGTCCGAACTTGACGTTTTGACGGACCGCCTTGCGCAGCTTGAACGCAGCAACGCAGACTTGGCCGCAAAGGCCGATGAGACATCTGCGCTTGAGGCTAGGCTGTCGGAACTGGAGACCGAACTGGCTGCGGCCTTGCAAGCTGCCGAGGACGCCAAACAGGCCGCCATGCAACCGGTTGCCGCCGTTGCAGACCCGGTGCTTCAGCCTGAACCAGACCCCGTCATTGCCGACGCCACCGGACTTGAATTTGGCGATCCGTCCCGCGGCGAACAGGTGTTTGCGCAATGCCGGTCCTGTCACCAGATCGGGCAGGGCGCCGAGGATCGGATCGGACCACATCTCAATGGAATCTTCGGCCGGCGTGCGGGCGTCCATGACGGGTTCCGCTATTCCGACGATATGGCGATGATGGGTGCCGATGGTCTGACCTGGGAGATCGAGACGCTCAACGCCTATCTGGAGAACCCCAAGGCGCTGGTGTCACGCACCCGGATGAACTTTGCCGGTCTGAAAGACCCGCAGGAGCGGTCTGACATCCTGGCCTATCTGCGCCAGTTCTCGGCCAGCCCGCAAAACATCCCCGAGGCCGCGCCCACCGCACAGGCGCGTGAGGTGGAACTGTCGCCCGAAGTGCTCGCCATTGTGGGCGATACGGATTATGGCGAATACCTCGCCAGCGAATGCAAGACCTGCCACCAGCAGGATGGATCGGACCGTGGCATCCCGTCGATCACGCATTGGCCGACCGAAGATTTCGTTGTCGCCATGCATGCCTACAAAAGACAGATCAGACCGCACCCGGTGATGCAGATGATGGCTGCCCGGTTGTCGGATGAAGAGATCGCCGCGCTCGCGGCGTATTTTGCCGAAGCCGAGTAAGGTCCGGAAGAGACCAAAACGGCCAAGGCGCGTAATGAAAACGGGAGGAAAACCATGAAACTCAACAGACGGGCTTTTGTCGGCACCGGGATCGCGGCGGCAACGCTCAGCGCCCCGATGGTACACGCGGCGTCACACGGCAAGCCCAAGGTGGTTGTCGTAGGCGGCGGTGCAGGCGGTGCCACCGCCGCGCGCTACATCGCCAAGGACAGCGCTGGCGAGATCGACGTGACACTGATCGAACCGACGCGCAGCTACTACACCTGCTTCTTCTCGAACCTCTATCTTGGCGGGTTCTGGGATCTTGAGAACCTGTCGCATTCCTACGGGAAGCTGGCGTCGGACTACGGCATCAATGTCGTGCATGACTGGGCCACGGGGGTTGACCGCGATGCGAAGACCGTATCCTTGGCGGGCGGTGGCGCGGTACCGTATGACCGCCTGATCCTCAGCCCCGGTATCGACTTTGTCGAAGGCTCCGTGCCCGGTTGGGACCTCTCGGCGCAGAACGCGATGCCGCACGCCTACAAGGGCGGCAGCCAGACCGAGTTGCTCAAGACGCAGATCATGGCGATGCCCGAAGGCGGCACCTATGTGATGGTAGCCCCGCCCAACCCGTACCGTTGCCCGCCCGGACCGTACGAGCGGATCTCGATGGTGGCGCATCAGCTCAAGGCGAACAATCCGACGGCCAAGATCATCATCGCCGACCCGAAAGAGAAGTTCTCCAAGCAAGGTCTGTTCGAGGAAGGCTGGCAGAAGCACTATCCCGGCATGATCACTCGCATCGGCCCGGATTTCGGCGGAGAGAACGTGACGGTCGATCCTGCCGCCATGACGGTGGACATCGACGGTGAAGTGGTCAAGGCGGATGTGGTCAACGTGATCCCGGCGCAAAAGGCAGGTCTGATCTGCGACGCCGCTGGTCTGACCGAGGGCAACTGGGCGCCGGTGGACGGGCACACGATGGTGTCGCGTCTGGACGAGAACATCCACATCCTGGGCGACGCCACCAATCAGGGTGACATGCCGAAATCCGGGTTCTCGGCCAACAGCCAGGCCAAGGTTGCGGCGATGGCGGTGCGCGGTGCGCTCACCGGCAGCCGCGTGTTCCCGGCGAAATTCTCGAACACCTGCTGGTCGCTCATTGCGACGGATGACGGTGTGAAAGTCGGCGCGGCCTATGAACCGAATGACGAGAAGATCGCCAGCGTGTCGAGCTTTGTCAGCCAGACCGGCGAAGATGCCGCCCTGCGGAAGGCGACCTATGAGGAAAGCATCGGCTGGTACGAAGGGATCACGGCCGACATGTTCGGCTGATCTTTGGTGCAGATTTGGGAAAAGGCCGGGCATGCGACCCGGCCTTTTTCTTTTGGAATTGTGTCGGATCGCTGCGCGATCCGACCGATTGGAGGGCCAGCCCTCCAAACCTCCCGGAGTTTATCGGGCAAGATGAAGATCAGACAGGTTGCAGGCCCTTCATGGCGCCGACAAGTTCGGGGATCTTTTTCTTGAACTTGAAAAACCCAGCGGTGGCATGAGGCCAGGCCCGGCGGTCGAAATCGCGCAGCGGGCGGACAAGGGGCAGCGCGCGGATGTCGTTGAGGATCGTGGCCGCAGGGCCGACAGGGGCATAGGGCGTGACGATCTGCTCTGCGCCCATGCTGTGTGCCCAGTCTTCGATCTCTTGTGCTGTGGTGAGACCGGTGGTGACAGGACCAAGTGAAGAGGACCAGCGCGCGGTGCAGTCGGCCATCAGCGCAGCTTTGAATGTCTTGACCTGCGGCGCGATATGCAAAGGACCGATCTGAGCGGTGGCATCGAGCGTTGCGGTTGCCATCGGTTTCAGCCCCTGATCGAACAGCCAGCCAGGGCTGAGATCGTCTTCGTGCAGGATCAGGACTACAGGCTTCGATGGGTCGAGCCTGTCCCCCAACGGGGCTTCCATGCGAGGTGGATGCGGTGGGCCGTCCAATGGTTCGGGGTTGGAGGCCAGTTGGTAGAGCGGTGAGAACCGTCCTTCGGTATATTTCGAGATGTTAGATGCGCGTGCGACGTAGTTTTTTCCTTCGGTCTGCAAGCCTGCGACCCAGCGCCAGCTGAGCGTATTGGAGGCCGGGTCACCGTCGTACAGGTGTCGCAGGAAGAAATCCGCCCCCAGTTCCCAGGGCAGCCGCAGCGTGAAGATCCAGATCGAGGCAAACCACATTCGGGCGTGGTTGTGCAGGTAGCCGGTCCTCACCAGTTCCTGTGCCCAGTGGTTGAAGCAGTCGATGTCGGTTTCGCCTTTGCAGGCGGCTTCCCATTCGCTGCGCAGGCCGGATTGGGTCTGTACCTGATCCCATGCCCGCAGAAGACCCTGCTGGTAGCCGCCCCAGACGGCCGGGCGCATTTCCAGCCAGCCTTTCCAATAGGTCCGCCAGAACACCTCTTGAACGAATTTTTCGGCGCTGCCGAGAGAATAGCGGCCCAGCACTGCCTCAAGCACGTCGGCTCCGGTCAGAAGCCGATGCCGGAGATAGGGCGAGAGGGTCGACACATTGTCGTGATGCCCGGGGCCGCGGTCATAGTTACGCTGCGCCGCGTAGTCGCGGGCAGCCTTTGGAACAAAGCTCTGCAGCTTTTCCAGTGCAGCAGTTCGGGTGGGGGGAAACAGATCGGTCATGTTGCGCGAGCTAATCTCGCGCAGTGCCAGGTCAAGGTCCGCAGATGAACCGCTGCCCCTTGCAGCCCCCCAAGCCGGACACTAGTCTTGAGACAACTCGCAACCAAGCCCACCGTCCGGCGGGCTTCTCATCCAGGCAGGCACAGATGAAAGATCCCTTTGATACCTATATGAACACGCTTGTTCCCATGGTGGTGGAGCAGACCAGCCGCGGCGAGCGCGCCTATGACATCTTCTCGCGCCTGCTCAAGGAACGGATCATCTTCCTGAGCGGTCCGGTGCATGACGGGATGTCGTCGCTCATCGTGGCACAGCTTTTGCATCTTGAGGCGGAGAACCCGTCCAAGGAAATCAGCATGTACATCAACAGCCCCGGTGGCGTGGTGACCAGTGGCCTGTCGATCTATGACACGATGCAATACATCAAGCCCAAGGTCAGCACGCTGGTGATCGGGCAGGCGGCCTCCATGGGGTCGTTGCTGCTGACGGCGGGTGAGGCCGGAATGCGCTTTTCGCTGCCCAACAGTCGCGTCATGGTGCACCAGCCGTCGGGCGGGTATCAGGGTCAGGCAACGGATATCATGATCCACGCGCAGGAAACACAGAAGCTGAAGACACGTCTGAACGAGATCTATGTGAAACATACGGGTCAGACGCTCAAGAAAGTCGAAGCGGCATTGGAGCGTGACAATTTCATGTCGCCCGAAGAAGCCAAGGACTGGGGGCTGATCGACGAGATTGTCGAAAGCCGAGTGAAGACGTCCGACGACGCATAAATCGTGATTGGGTCACGTCGTCTCGGATGCGTTTTTGACGTTGTGGCCCAAGTTTTGCTGTCCTAAGGTTCTGAGAAGAAAATACGACACACGCATAAGGTGAATAGATTGAGATCATACATCCATCGCGTGAGTCAGGAAAGGTAAAGACATGGCGACGAATTCTGGCGGCGACAGCAAGAATACTCTTTACTGCAGCTTTTGCGGCAAAAGCCAACATGAAGTCCGAAAACTGATCGCCGGGCCGACCGTCTTCATCTGCGACGAATGCGTCGAACTCTGCATGGACATCATCCGCGAAGAGACTAAAGGCGGTGGCCTGAAGTCGACGGATGGCGTCCCGACCCCGCGTGATATTTGCGATGTTCTGGATGATTACGTGATCGGTCAGTCATTGGCCAAGCGCGTGCTCTCGGTGGCGGTGCACAACCACTACAAGCGCCTGAACCATTCGCAGAAATCGTCTGACATCGAACTGGCAAAGTCGAACATCCTGCTGATCGGACCGACCGGTTGCGGCAAAACACTTCTGGCGCAGACGCTGGCCCGGATTCTGGATGTGCCGTTCACCATGGCGGATGCGACCACGCTGACCGAAGCCGGTTACGTGGGCGAAGATGTTGAGAACATCATCCTCAAGCTGCTGCAATCGTCCGAATACAACGTCGAACGCGCTCAGCGCGGCATCGTCTATATCGACGAGGTCGACAAGATTACCCGCAAATCCGAGAACCCGTCGATCACACGCGACGTGTCGGGCGAAGGTGTGCAGCAGGCGCTGCTCAAGTTGATGGAAGGCACGGTTGCGTCGGTGCCGCCGCAAGGGGGCCGCAAGCATCCGCAGCAGGAGTTCCTGCAGGTGGACACGACCAACATCCTCTTCATCTGCGGTGGGGCGTTTGCCGGTCTGGATCGGATCATCAAGCAACGCGGCAAGGGCAGCGCGATGGGCTTTGGCGCGGATGTGCGCGATGAAAGCGAAAAGGGCATCGGTGAGACATTCAAGAGCCTGGAACCCGAGGATCTGCTCAAGTTCGGTCTGATCCCGGAATTCGTTGGTCGTCTGCCGGTCATCGCGACGTTGGAGGATCTCGACGAAGACGCGCTGATTACCATCCTGACCAAGCCGAAGTACGCGTTGGTCAAGCAGTATCAGCGTCTGTTCGAGTTGGAGCATACCACGCTCAGCTTCACCGACGACGCGCTCAGCGCCATTGCCAAGCGGGCGATCCATCGCAAGACAGGCGCACGTGGTCTGCGGTCGATCCTCGAGGACATTCTGCTCGACACCATGTTCGAACTGCCGGGCATGGATGACGTTGTCGAGGTTGTGGTGAATGAAGAGGCTGTGACGTCTGACGCCAAGCCCCTGATGATCTATGCGGATCAGAAAAAGGAATCCGTCGAGGCTGGTTGAACCCACTCTCGTGAGCAATGTGAAAAGGTGGGCATTTTGCCCGCCTTTCTTTTTGGGAAAAGAACGATGACGATCAAAAGAATTCACAGCGGAAGCCCGTTTGAGGCCAAGATTGGCTATTGCCGTGCTGTCGTGGCTGGCGGTTTTGTTCATGTCGCTGGCACAGTCGGGCAGGGGGATACTGTCGCCGAACAGTGCCAAAGCGCGCTTGACGTGATTGCGGGTGCGCTGGACAAGGCGGGGGCGTCGATGGCCGATGTTGTCCGCGTGACCTACTACCTTCCGGACCGGCATGAATTCGAAGCCTGCTACGACATCCTCGCGGGCACTTTTGGCGAGAACCCGCCGGCGGCGACGATGATCGAGTGCGGCTTGATCGACCCGAAGTACCGGATCGAGATCGAAGTCACCGCTCTGGCTCCTGCTGCGTCATAGCTGCGCTGGACCTTGGCCCGCAAAGCGCCCTATATAGCGCTGAACCAACCCCGAGGAGTCGTCCATGGGCATTCTGAATACCCTTCTTCGCGCTGTCACCTGGTGGAACGGGCAGACGCTTGGCACCCAATTCTACACGTGGCGCAATGGCGAAAAAGTGGGTGAGGACACCCAGGGAAACATCTTCTACCAGTCGCGTGACGGCAAACGGCGCTGGGTGATCTACAATGGTGAATCCGAGGCAAGCCGCGTTGATCCCGATTGGCACGGCTGGCTGCACCATACGTTCAAGGAACTGCCGACCGACCGTCCGCTTCCGAAAAAAGCCTGGGTCAAGCCGCATCAGGAAAACCTGACGGGCACCGCCCTGGCCTATGCACCGGCCGGGTCGATCCGCCGTCCCGATCCCAAGCCGCGTCAGGACTACGAGGCGTGGAGCCCGGAATAATCCGGGACATCTGGATCAAAGGCAGGTTGATGATGCCACGTCTGATGGCCATTCTTGCATCGCTTCTGCTGGCGTCTGCCGCCATGGCCCAGCTTGCCACCACCAATGGCACCGGTGTCGCGGTGCGGGCGCTGAACAAGCTGACCGGCAAGGTGACCGATTTGCAGGTGGTCAATGGGCAGTCCGCGACCGTGGGGCGTATCACGGTGCGCGCCAACGAATGCCGCTATCCCGAAGGCAATGCGGCAGGCGAGGCCTATGCCTCGCTCACTATTACCGAGATCGGCAAGGACGCCCCAGTCTACCAGGGTTGGATGATCGCGTCATCCCCAGCGCTCAACCCGATGGACCACCAGCGCTACGATGTCTGGGTATTGCGCTGCACAACGTCCTGACCTGACGCCGCCAATGGGGCGCTGGTGATTTCGGCGGTGATCTGCAGCGCCTGTGCCAGATGTGCCCTGTACTCTGCCCGTGTGATCTCGATGGCGCCGAGCGAAGCCAGGTGATGCGTCAGGAATTGCGTGTCGAACAACACGAACCCCGTCCGCCGCAACAGATCGACCAACCACGCCAATGCAATTTTCGACGCGTCGCGCTGGCGCGAAAACATGCTTTCCCCGCAAAATGCGCCGCCGACAGCCACGCCATAAACTCCACCGATCAGACGGTCATCGGCCCAGACTTCCAGCGAATGGGCATGTCCTTGGTGATGCAGTTCTTCGTAAAGCACGCGGATGTCGTGGTTGATCCACGTCTCGCTGCGATCTGCGCAGGCGTCGATGACATCGACGAAGGCGGTGTTCAACGTCACGCGGTAAGCGTCCCGGCGCAGGGTCTTGGCAAGGCTGCGCGAGATACGAAACCCGTCCAAAGGGAACACGCCCCGCTTACGCGGATCGACCCAGAACATCTCTGGATCGTCGCGATGTTCGGCCATCGGGAAAACACCTGCACGATAGGCCTGCAACAACAACTCGGGTGTGACCGTCATGGCGCATCACCTTGCGCGTCGGCGTGAAGCGGGTGCGTGATCGGCCTCAAGGCTTCGCGTAGGTGCGCTGCAGCCAATGCTCGAGCCAGTGGATGTTGTATGCCCCGCTCCGCACGTCTGGATCCTGCAAAAGGTCGCGGAACAGAGGTACGGTGCTGTCCACGCCATCCACGATCAATTCCCCCAATGCGCGGGACATCCGTGCGAGCGCCTCGTCCCGGTCGCGGCCATGCACGATCAGCTTGGCGATCAGGCTGTCGTAATAGGGCGGAATTCTGTAGCCATCATAGAGCGCGCTATCCATGCGCACGCCCAAGCCACCGGGCACGTGATACTGCGTGATCCGGCCGGGTGAGGGCGAGAAATTCGGCAGCTTCTCGGCATTGATCCGCGCCTCAATGGCATGGCCGTTGATGACCAGATCGTCCTGTTCAAATGACAGCGGCAGGCCCGAGGCGACGCGGATCTGCTCGCGCACCAGATCGACACCAAAGATGGCTTCGGTCACAGGGTGTTCGACCTGCAGCCGGGTGTTCATCTCGATGAAATAGAACTCGCCGTTTTCATACAGGAACTCGATTGTACCCGCACCCGCATAGCTGATCTTGGACACCGCATCGGCGCAGATCTTGCCGATCCGGGCGCGCTCTTCCTCGGTGATGCAGGGACCGGGGGCCTCTTCCAGAACCTTCTGGTGGCGGCGCTGCAACGAACAGTCGCGTTCGCCCAGATGCACGGCCTTGCCTTTGCCGTCGCCGAAGACCTGCACTTCGATATGGCGCGGGGTGGTCAGGTATTTTTCGATATAGACTTCGTCATTGCCGAACGCGGCCTTGGCCTCGGACCGGGCTGTCTGGAACGCGCGTTCCATGTCGGCCGCGGTTTGCGCCACCTTCATGCCGCGCCCACCGCCACCAGCGGTGGCCTTGACGATCACCGGATAGCCGATCTCTTCGCCGACCTTCTTGGCCTCGGCCAGATCGGCCACACCGCCATCCGACCCAGGCACGCACGGCACGCCAAGCGCCTTGATCGTGTCCTTCGCGGTGATCTTGTCGCCCATGATGCGGATATGTTCCGCGGTCGGGCCGATAAAGGTCAGCCCGTGATCTTCGACGATCTGCACGAAACGCGCATTCTCGGACAAGAAGCCGTAGCCCGGGTGGATCGCTTGCGCGCCGGAGATCTCACAGGCCGAGATGATCGCGGGGATCGACAGGTAGCTGTCGGTGGACGAGGGGGGGCCGATGCAAATCGCCTCGTCGGCCATGCGCACATGCATCGCGTCTGAATCTGCCGTCGAATGCACTGCGACGCTGGCCACACCCATTTCCCGACAGGCGCGGATCACGCGAAGGGCGATCTCGCCCCGGTTGGCAATCAGGATTTTGTCAAACATGCCAGAACCCGATTATTCAAGGATCACGAGCGGTGCGCCGTATTCGACGGGGGCTCCGTCTTCGACCAGAATACGTTTCACCGTGCCGCTGCGCGGAGCGGGAATGTGGTTCATCGTCTTCATCGCTTCCACGATCAAAAGCGTGTCGCCTTCGTTGATCTGCTGCCCAACGGAAATGAACGCAGGTGCGCCCGGTTCCGCCTGCATATAGACCGTGCCGACCATCGGCGATGTGACAGCACCCGGATGCGAGGCCGGGTCTTCCGGCGCACCTGGTGCTGCAGGTGCAGCCGCGGCGGCAGGTGCTGCGGCGGGCGCAGCAGCAACGGTTGTCTGGACGGCAGGCGCGACCTGGGTGACACGACTGACGCGAACATTGAGGCTGTCATCCTCGCCGTATTCGCGCTTGACCTGCAATTCGGTCAGGTCGTTTTCCCGAAGCAGCTTGGCCAGTGCTTCGATAAACGCCACGTCCGCGTCGTGATTGGTCTTGGTCATGCTGTCCCTCGCCCGCTTCTTGCTCTTGATGCGGCCCCGTCGGTGATTGGATCGGAAGCGCGCTTTACCTACGGGCACCACCCGCATTGCATGCCTTTCCTTGCACCGATTACAGTTCAGGAGCAAGGGGCAGCTGCGATCAATGTCGGCAACTGAGCGAGAGAAGGCGGCGTGACCCCTTTGGAATTCAGCTCTCCGCCGCTGCCTCTTTTGCGGCTTCAAGGGTCAGGGCCTGCTCTGACATGAGCGCCTTGATCTGCATTTGAACCGCCGAAGGGGGTGCTGAGGGTATGACCACGGTGTCATCCTGACTGACGATTGGAAAAGGTGATGCGCCAGCGACGGGTTGCGCGGTAAGCGCAGCGGGTTTCGCAAGGAAGTCGCCCCGGTACAGCGTTTTGAGAGCCATGCTGGGCATGGTTGGATAAAAAACAGGCATTGTCATGCTCTTTCATGTCAAAGCCCCCACAGCCCGAGCTTAGCCGAAATTGCCCCGCAATGCGCGGTGAGAGTCAAAACTGGGTTAACTGTTTGTGAATCAAAAAAAGGGCGGTCCCGAGACCGCCCTTCATCGTTTGGATTTTCTTGAAGATCAGCCTTTATTCATCCGGTTTTCGATGAGGTCATCGACGACGGAGGGGTCTGCGAGTGTTGAGGTGTCGCCGAGGGCGCCGTAGTCGTTTTCGGCGATCTTGCGCAGGATGCGGCGCATGATCTTGCCGGAGCGGGTTTTCGGCAGGCCG
>NZ_JAEPMO010000012.1 GCF_017643905.1 Marivita sp. | reverse complement strand
GGCCTTTGGCCTCACCCTTGGCGGTTTCCAGATGTCCGCCCTTCTCTGGAATATCTTCGACCCCGGCGCGGCGCTTCCCCGCGATCCGGCAACCATCGCGCTGGACCTGACCGGGAAAGTGACACCCTTCATCAACCTGTTCGACCCCGAACAGATGGCGGCACTCGACGCGACCGGAGAGGTTCCGGGCGAATTGAATGCGCTCACCCTTAACAATCTGACGGTCGAGGCGGCTGGTGCCAAGCTTGGCGGCAGCGGATCGTTCACCTTCGACAATGATGACCTGCAAACGTTTGGCGGCTTCCCGCGTCCGAACGGTGAGGTGAACCTCACCTTGGACGGAGCGAATGCTCTGATCGACAAGCTGATCGCGATGGGACTGCTGACCAGCGATGACGCGATGGGCGCCCGCATGATGATGAGCATGTTCGCAGTTCCGGGCAGCGGACCCGACAGCCTGAAATCGACGCTGACGATCAATGATCAGGGGCATGTGCTGGCGAACGGGATGCGGATCCAGTAAGCCGCGACAAAGGCCGCGTTTGCGTCAACGCATCGCCCGCGCGCTGATGTCAGCAGTTGCGCGGCGGTATGCTTGGTCCGTGCGGCGGTGCGTTACCCCGCCATCAGATCGGGCAGATCGCCGTTCAATCCGGCCGCCTCGCGGATGAAGGTCCGGCGCGCACCGGGGATTGCATTGATTGCCGCCATGCCAAGATCGCGACCTGCACGGAGGAGTGGATTGTCGTTCGAGAACAGGCGGTTAAACACGTCCGTCGCGGTCAGCAACGTTGCGGTGTCGAACCGCCGCCATTGCTCGTAACGTTCCAGAACGAAGGGACTTGCAAAATCCTCACCGCGCCGCACGGCATGGCCGATCACATGCGCCAGCGCCGCAACATCGCGCAACCCGGCGTTCAGCCCTTGCCCGGCAATCGGGTGCATCCCATGCGCCGCATCACCGACCAGTGCCACACGGTCCGCGATGAACCGATTGGCCAGGGTCAGACCCAGCGGATAGGTGAACCGCTCTCCGGCCAAGGAAATCTCTCCCAGAAAATCGCCGAAACGCGGGCGCAGCACGGTCAGGTAGTCCTCTACCGGCAGGGCGTTGATCTCTTCGGCCAGCCCTTTGCGCTCACTCCAGACAATGGACGACCGATTGCCCGTCAGCGGCAGGATCGCCAGCGGCCCGGACGGCAGGAAGAGCTGATGCGCCACGCCGCCATGGGGCTTTTCATGCGCAATTGCGCAGACCAATGCGGTCTGATTGTAGTTCCACGCCGTGCGCCGGATACCGGCACGTTGCCCTGTTCCGGTCTGACGGCCATCGGCTCCCACGATCATCTGCCCGGTCAGCATGTCGCCCGACGCCAAAGTGACATTGGCCCCCGTCGCGGTCACGTTCTGATCCACAACGGTTTCGCCCGCCAGATGCGTGATCAGCGGCTCGGACGCCATCGCCTCAAGCAGCGACCGCCGCAGATACCGGTCTTCGAGCATGTGGCCCATCGGGCCTTCCTCGATCTCGGCACTGTTGAAATGCAGGCCCAGAAACACCTCGGCATCTCCGGCGCGCCCGTCGCTGACCTTGATCTCGGTCATCGGCTGCGCGTTCGCTTTCAGCCCGTCCCACAGACCCAACGCGGTCAGCATCCGGACCGAGGCCAGCGCCAGCGCATAGGACCGCCCGTCGAAATTGTCGCTGCGCCGCGTGCCTTCGGGACGTGTGTCGATGACGGTGCTGGACAGGCCCACCTTGGCGGCGGCAAGGGCCAGCGTCGGGCCGTTCAGCCCACCGCCGACGATCAGGATATCTGAGGAAGTGTTCATGTGCTGAAATATGGAAGCCTTGCCGGGATTGTCCATGCGCTTCTCTGCCGCTACCGTCGCGCGAAACCACCGGTCAAGGGATGATCACATGAGCGAATGGCAGGCCATGACAGCTGCAGATCTGGGGCGCGGCATCGACAAAGGCGAGATTGATCCGGTCGAACTGACCCGGTTCTTTCTGGATGCGATCGACGCAAACGCATACCGCGACCGCATTTATGCGCGCCTGACCCCGGATCGCGCCATGGCCGAGGCGACAGCCGCACAAGAGCGCGCGCGGCTCAAACTGCGTCGGTCTCCGCTTGATGGTGTGCCGATCAGTTGGAAAGACCTGTATGACACCGCCGGTGTGGCGACCGAGTCGGGCTCGCAGCTTCTCAATGGGCGCACGCCTGACGAAGACGCCGAAGTGTTGCAGAACGCGACCCATCAGGGCCTGGTTTGCCTTGGCAAAACGCACCAGACCGAACTGGCCTTTTCCGGGCTGGGGGTGAACCCCAAGACCGCGACACCGCCGAACATCCATGATCCCGACGCAGCACCCGGCGGGTCCTCGTCCGGTGCCGCCGCATCGGTCGCATATGGGCTCGCACCTGCGGGCATCGGGTCGGATACTGGCGGGTCCGTGCGAATTCCGTCGGCATGGAACGACCTTGTTGGCCTCAAGACCACCTCTGGCGTGCTCAGCCTCAAGGGGGCCGTGCCGCTGGCTGCAAAGTTCGACACGGTTGGCCCGCTCTGCAAATCGGTTGAGGATGCGGCGCTTCTGTTTGCCGCCATGAAGGGGGACAAACCAATCGACCTTGAGATGACATCGCTCAAGGGTGCGCGGCTTGCCGTCCTGACCACAACCGCGTTCGACGACATCCGCGAGGCCCCTCGTGCAGGTCTGGAAAAGGCGGTGCACGCGTTGAACGAGGCAGGGGCCGACATCGTCGAGATCGCCATTCCCGAAGTGGCCGAGGCGATGGCGCTGTCCGGTGTGCTGTTCGGGTGCGAAGCGTATGGCACGTGGAAAGATGTGATCGAAGCCAATCCCGAGCTTATGTACGAACCGGTACGCACCCGCTTCCGCTCGGGCAAGGACTTTTCCGGCGCCGATTACGTAGCCGCGTGGCACAAGCTCGACGCGCTGCGGGTGGCCTATCTTGAAGCAACGGCCAGCTTTGACGCGGTGCTTTGTGCAACCAGCCCGATCACCCCGCCCAATGTGCCGCGCCTGCTGTCCGACGTGGGTTTCTTCACCTCCGAGAACCTGCTCGCTTTGCGCAACACCCGGATTGGCAACCTGATGGGGCTATGTGTGCTGACACTCCCCACCGGCGTTCCGTCCTGCGGGGTTTCCCTGATGGCGGCACCACGGGAAGAACGGCGGCTGTTGCGGCTGGGGCTTGCCGCCGAGGCCGCTCTGGCCTGAAAGCCACAACCGACTGATCTGTGCGCTCTTTTTCTGGACGCACAGGCCCATGCTATGTAATTTGGCTGCAACGAGGGCGCGAACGACCCTCATTCTGAGGCAGTATTGGCATGTTTCCCGAGCGGTTCTCGAACCTTCCGGCTTATGCGTTCCCGCGTCTGCGCGCCCTATTGGACGTGTTTGAACCGGGTGGGCCGGTCGTACACATGACGATCGGAGAGCCGAAACACACGTTTCCGGCGTGGATTTCTGACGTTCTTGCGCAGAACATCGCTGGATTTAACAAATACCCGCCGAACGAAGGCACGCCCGAATTGCGCGGGGCGATCCGCGACTGGGTACAGCGCCGTTACGGTGTTGCCCTTGATGCGGACACGCAGATCATGGCGCTCAACGGTACACGCGAGGGGCTCTATAACGTCGGGATGGCGTTGTGTCCCGAGACCAAGAACGGCGCGAAACCCGCTGTCCTGATGCCGAACCCGTTTTATCAGGTCTACCTGATCTCTGCGATTTCCGTGGCCGCGGAGCCTGTCTTCGTGAACGCGACCGACGAGACCGGCCATCTGCCCGATTTCGAAGGTCTGCCGGAAGACGTGCTCAACCGCACCGCGCTGGCCTATATCTGTTCACCTGCAAATCCGCAGGGCACAGTGGCCGATCGGGACTATTGGGAACGGCTGATCACGCTGGCGGAAAAGTACGATTTCCAGATCCTTGCCGATGAGTGCTACTCCGAGATCTACCGCGACACGCCCCCCGTGGGAGCACTTCAAGTCGCGCAAGAGATGGGCGCTGACCCTGAACGCGTGGTGATCTTCCACTCGCTTTCCAAACGGTCGAACCTGCCGGGTCTGCGGTCGGGCTTCGTGGCCGGTGGGCCTGAATCGATCAAACGCATCCAGCAATTGCGCAACTATTCCGGTGCGCCGCTCCCTGTGCCGCTACAGGCGGTGGCCGAGGCGGTCTGGAAAGACGAGGCGCATGTCGAGGAAAACCGAGCGCTCTACGCCGAGAAATACGATCTGGCCGACCGCATCTTCGGCAATGTGCCGGGCTACAGATCCCCACAGGCGGGGTTCTTTCTTTGGTTGCCGGTGGAAGACGGCGAAGCTGCAGCGCTCAAACTCTGGAAAGAAACGGGTGTCCGGGTGCTGCCCGGTGCGTACCTGTCGCAGGACACAGAGGCCGGAAACCCCGGCAAGCACTATATTCGGGTCGCCATGGTGGCCCCAAAAGACGAAACCGAACGCGGCCTGACGCAGATCAGGGACTGCCTTTACGGCGGTGAAGACCAATAAAGAGGCGAACGATGGCATATCAGGCGCGGGGGCGTGACCCCCTCTTTGACAGCAACATGCAGGCTGCGCTGGAAAAGCGCGGCAAAGAGCTGGGTGGCTTCGTGCTGATTGCGCTGGGGGTGATGGCCGCCGCGATGATCTATTCGTATTCGCCGCAAGACCCAAGCTGGCTGTCCGCCACAGATGCCCCAGTCCAGAACTGGTTGGGCCGGGCAGGTGCCTCGGTCGCTGCGCCCCTGTTCATGATCGTCGGCTGGGCGAGCTGGGGCCTCGCGATGGTTCTGCTGGTCTGGGGCGTACGGTTCGCCTTGCACCGGGGCGAAGAACGCGCGCTGTCCTGCCTGATCTTTGCACCGATCTGGGTCGCATTGGCCGCTGTCTACGCCGCTGGTGTGCCTGAATCCGCCGCATGGACCCACAGCTTTGGCTTGGGGGGGCTGTTCGGTGACATGATGATGGGGTCGATCCTGACCATCTTGCCTCTGGGCACGACACTGGCGCTCAAGCTGATGATGTTGCTTCTGAGCGGTGTGGTGATCGTCATGGGCGCCTTCGTGCTGGGCTTTACCAAGATTGAGTTGACGCGCTTGGCGCGATTCCTTCTGGTCGGCGTGATCATGGTCTATGCCACGATCCTGAACCTGCTGGGCAAAGGCGCATCCGGCGCGCTGGTCGCAGCCCGCCAGATGCAGGCCAAGAACGCCGAACGCCGCGCCATTCGCGCGCAGGAAGAGGCCGAAGCTGCCGAATGGGCCGCGGCACAGGAGGCTGTCAAAGCCGAACCGCGCGTGACCCGTGTCGCGCCCAAGGCACCGCCCGCGATCCATGCCGACGACAGCCTGATCGACACACCCTATCCTGCACCCGCGCCGCAAAAGACGGGCTTCCTGTCCAAGATGCCGTCTCTCATGCGCCGTGCCGAGCCCGAACCGGAATGGGTCGAGACCTACCCGCATGGCGATTTGCCCGACGCGCTGCCGGGGGATGACCGCGTCCGTGCCAAGATCGCAGACGCCATCAAGTCCCGTGTGCGCCAGAACCCCGCTGTGACGTCGGCCATTGCGGCCCCGCTGACCAAAGGGCGCGGCCGTGGCCCCGATCCGTTGATCTTCAAACCCTCGGTCGGCCTGCCGCCCGAACCCCCGGTCACCGCCCGCGCCGCAGCCCCGCTGCGTGCCGAACCTCCGGTCACCGCAGCGAGGCCCACCGCGTACCAGCCGCAGCCGCAGGTGCCTGCGTTCGAGGATGAACCGGACAACATCTTCGACGACATGACCGATTGGGACGATTACGGCGATGACACTCAGGCTTACGCGCCTGTGCCGCCCGCGCCGATCCCGGTGCCAGAAGCGCGGAAAGTGGTCCAGCAGCCACAGCGCAAGCCGCTCCAGCCGTCCAAGCGCGCGCAGGAAGAAGCGCAGCCGCGTCTGCAATTCGAAGACAAGCAGGCGGAATACGACCTGCCGCCGCTGGGCCTTCTGATGGACCCGGCCAATATCGAACGCCACCACCTGAGCGACGAAGCGCTTGGGGAAAACGCCCGCATGCTCGAGGCGGTGCTGGATGATTATGGCGTCAAGGGTGAGATTGTCAGTGTCCGCCCCGGCCCCGTGGTCACCATGTACGAGCTTGAACCCGCGCCGGGCCTCAAGGCGTCCCGCGTCATCGGTCTGGCAGACGACATCGCGCGGTCCATGTCAGCGCTGTCTGCCCGTGTCTCCACCGTACCGGGCCGCAGCGTGATCGGCATCGAACTCCCGAATGAAAAGCGCGAGATGGTCAGCTTCCGCGAGATCCTCTCGACCCGCGACTATGGCGACGGCACCCAGAAACTGCCGCTCGCGCTGGGCAAGGACATCGGCGGCGATCCGGTTGTCGCCAACCTTGCCAAGATGCCCCACCTGCTGATCGCAGGGACCACCGGTTCCGGTAAATCCGTGGCGATCAACACCATGATCCTGTCGCTGCTTTACAAGCTGACGCCAGCCGATCTGCGCCTCGTGATGATCGACCCCAAGATGCTTGAACTATCCGTCTATGACGGCATCCCGCACCTGCTGTCGCCCGTTGTAACCGATCCGAAAAAGGCGGTTGTCGCCCTGAAATGGGTCGTGGGCGAAATGGAAGACCGCTACCGCAAAATGTCCAAGATGGGCGTGCGGAACATCGACGGCTACAACGGTCGCGTCGCCGACGCGCTGAGCCGTGGTGAGATGTTCGAACGCACCGTCCAGACCGGCTTTGACGACGAAACCGGCGAGCCGATCTTCGAGACCGAAGAAATCCAGCCCGTCAAGATGCCCTATATCGTCGTCATCGTCGACGAGATGGCTGACCTGATGATGGTCGCGGGCAAGGAAATCGAAGCCTGCATTCAGCGTCTTGCCCAGATGGCGCGTGCCTCCGGTATCCACCTCATCATGGCCACACAGCGCCCTTCGGTCGATGTCATCACCGGCACGATCAAGGCGAACTTCCCGACACGCATCAGCTTCCAGGTCACATCGAAAATCGACAGCCGCACCATCCTTGGCGAAATGGGGGCCGAACAACTGCTGGGGCAGGGCGACATGCTCTACATGGCCGGCGGTTCGAAGATCATCCGCTGCCACGGTCCGTTCGTGTCCGACGAAGAGGTCGAGGAAATCGTCACCCATCTCAAGGCTTATGGCCCGCCGGAATATGTCAGCGGCGTTGTGCAGGGTCCGGATGACGAAAAGGCCGACAATATCGACGCAGTTCTGGGCCTCAACACAGGTGGCAACACCGACAGCGAAGACGCGCTGTACGATCAGGCCGTTGCCATCGTGGTGCGCGACCGGAAATGTTCGACCTCTTATATCCAGCGCAAACTGGCCATAGGCTACAACAAGGCCGCGCGTCTTGTGGAACAGATGGAAGAAGAAGGCGTCGTCACTGCGGCCAACCACGTCGGCAAACGCGAGATTCTGGTGCCCGAGCAGTAAAGTCTTGCCGGTCCGGTCACAAAAGCGGGCGCTGCTATCGCATAACAGCGCCCGTTTCGCCATATAGAGGTCAAGAGATCCGAGCAGACAGGACCCCGACTCTATGCGACTTCGTTTCCTTGCCCTCCTAGCGGCCCTGACGTGGATGTGGGCATTGCCTGCCGCCGCGCAGCAGCTTTCGCTGAACGCGCTGTCCAACTATCTCAACCAGCTCACCAGCGCCGAGGCGACTTTCACCCAGATCAATGGGGACGGGACCATTTCGACGGGGACGCTCTATATGCGCCGCCCCGGCAAGATGCGGTTCGAATACAATCCTCCGGAACAGGCATTGGTGATGGCCAACAATGGCGCGGTCTTCGTCTTCGACCGCAAGCTGGGGGGCGATCCGGAAACCTATCCGCTGGACCGCACACCGCTGGCCCTGATCCTTGCCCGCAATGTCGACCTCAGCCGCGCCAATATGGTCGTGGCGCATGGCTATGACGGCACCGCCACGACTGTGACCGCGCAAGACCCGGAAAACCCGGAATATGGCAGTATCCAGCTGAAGTTCACGGACAGCCCCGTCGAGCTGCGCCAATGGATCATCACCGATGACGGCGGCGGTCAGACGACGGTCATTCTTGGGGCGCTGGAGCGCAAACAACTGGCCAACAGCCTGTTCAATGTCGAACGGGAGCGCCGTGCCAACCAATAAGACGGGTTCTGTCGGTCCGGGACCGGACCGACCATCCGTCTAGGTCGTTGTTTCATACTTGGTCAAAACCTCGACCGAGGTCACGAGGATGATTTCGCAACCTCCGACGAGCGAACCATCGTCACGGCGTGTCGAGGAACGCCATGGTCTGATCTGGTCTCCCGTGACGGACACAAGATACCCGCGGATCCTGACATGTGACCCGATGCCAATCGCCATCAAAACATCATTCACTGCCGGTGTCGCCGGGATGAGATGGTTGTTGGTGATCTGATCGTCCCACTGCCGTGGCAAGTCGACGCCTTTGGGTGGATTGAACCAAATCGCGCGATGCATGGTTCGGAACTCGAAGCCATTGGTGGCATCGGACGGGGCGAGATCACCCCACACGATGCCAAGATCAAGCGGAGAGATCGGGCTGGTCAGATCATTGCGATATTCACGACGGGTCACGACACGCCCCTCGAGCACATAGCTGGCCAGCAACTTGGCCCCAAACCCATGGCTAAGCGCGACCTGTATCCCCGGGACACGAGCCTGTGCCGGAGACCCGTCCGGTGCCGCTTTCAGCGGCAGAGGCGGAAGCTGGGAGTGATCGACGGCGGTCGCCAGATCGGCAGGCGGCTCAAGTTTGTCTGCGCTCAAGCCAAAGACCCACGCTGCCATCACAATGGCAAAAACCCCGATCTTGGTGCCATCATCGAACATCGTTGAGGCGCTCCTGAGCACAGTGCGTTTGGCCCAGACTGTACCGATGCAAAATGGCTGGAATGGGTCGCTTGCGTGCAGCCCTCGGGACAAAGTGGGCCCTGCACCGCGCGCGATGCGGCGACGCATCGCACGTTTGCGTTGACGCAAACGCAGCTCCGCTCCAATGCTGCGCCTATGCGTCGCCGACAGATCCTTGCCCTTGCTGCAACCAGCCTTCTGATGCCCCGCGTTTCAGCGGCGCAAGGCGCGCGATCCCTCACCGGCTACCTGCGCACCAACTGGAGCCGCGATCCCTTCAGCCTCGGGTCCTATTCCTACATCGCGCAGACCGCATCCCGCGCCGATGTGACCGCGCTGTCCCGCCCTGTCGGACCCCATCTTTTCTTCGCCGGAGAGGCCACACATCCCGGCTACAACAGCACGGTTCACGCCGCCTATGAAACCGGTCTCGACGTGGCAGAGAGCGTCGCCGACACAGGTGCCGAAACAGTCGCCATCATCGGAGCCGGGATCAGTGGCCTGACCGCCGCGCGCCGCCTCACCGCCAAGGGCGTCCGCGTGATCCTGTTCGAGGCCCGCGACCGCGTTGGCGGGCGTATCTGGACCGACCCCAGCCTGGGTCTGCCTCTCGATCTGGGGGCAAGCTGGCTGCATGGCGACGACGGCAACCCGCTCGTTGCACTGGCGGCAGAGCGTGGCATGCGCAGCGTCGTCACCTATGACGATTATGTCCTGCGCGGCGCGGCGGGTCGTCGGTTGCGCGACCGCGACATGCCGGACTGGTTCGAGGACGTGGTGACGATCCAGCAGGACTACGGCGCCAGTACGACTGACATCAACTGGGACGCCTACGCGGACGATCCCGACTATGGTGGCGAAGACCTGCTCTTCCCGGACGGCTATGCGCAGATCCTCGGTATGCCTGAGCAGTCGCTCGACATCCGGCTTGGCACCGAGGTGCGGCAGGTCACACTCAGGGATGATGGCGTGCATCTGGCCTCCGCCCAAGATGATCTGGGCCAGTTCGATGCAGTGATTATCACCGTTCCGCTGGGGGTGCTCAAGGCAGAGCGCATCGCCTTTTCCCCCGCATTGCCCGAAGACAAGCAGATCGCGATCCGCCGCCTTGGCTTTGGCCTTTTGGACAAGCTTTATCTACGGTTCGATGACGTGTTCTGGGATGCGGATGCAACCTGGATCCTGACGCCCGAGACCGGATTGCCACCGGGGCAATTCAATCAATGGCTCAATCTCGCGCCGCTGCTGGACGCGCCGCTGCTGCTTGGGTTCAACGGTGCCGGAGCCGCGCGCGACCTCGCCAGTCTTTCCGACAGCGAAGTTCTGGCGCGGGCCATGCAGGTTCTGGAGAGGGCCTATCCCGTCCCTTAGAGGGAGGGTCTCGATTGTTAACAAAAGGTTAATGGGTCAGCGTTCTTGTCCCATTGTTTCGCGCGCGAAACATCAGGGCCGTTCCGGACCTATCTGCGGACCGGGCAGCGCGCCAGCTGACCTTGGTAGGTTACCGACCGCACCGCGACCTCGTCCGCGACCCGCAACAGCCATGCCTTGCTGTTGTAAGTTCCACGCGCAAAGCCCGTACGGCCTTCGTGGTAGGCCAGATATTGGTTGCGCGCATCAGCGAGAGAAATGCCAAGGCGGCGGTTGGATTCCGACATGTACCACCCCATGAAATCCGCAGCATCGTTGATGTCGTTGCGTTTCGCGCGGAACTTGCGCTGGTCCTGCTGGTATTCTTCCCACGTGCCGTTCAACGCCTGACTGTAGCCGAAGGCCGAGCTTTGTCGGCCCATCGGGATCACACCCAGAGTGTAGCGGAACGGCGTCCGCGCGTCCGACTTGAACTTGCTCTCCTGATACATCGACGCCATTTGCACATGCACCGGCACGCCCCATTTCCGCTCTGCCGCGCGGAAGGCGCGCAGGTATCCGGGGCGCTGTTGCAGAATGGAACAGGCATCGTCGAGGTTACGGGGCGCCGATGTGCCGCCGCCGCCTCCGCATGAGGCCGCCAACAGGACAATCACAAAGGCGCGAAAGAATCTGCTCATGGGCCTCTCGCTTATTGCTCGATGGCGGTTGCTCCGCCTTTCGGATTTCCTGCAGTCTATCGCAAAGGGGCCGTAGGGGAAATCACAATTGCTGGGACCGGCAAACCCTTGCCATGACACGAAAAAGTCTTGTGTCGAAATGCATCACAGACTGTTTCCAGAAAAAACGCCTCGAGAATTGGACAATTTGTCAAAAATCAGGCAGGTATGTGGCAACGGACAGGACTCATGATCAAGCAACGCGCAAAATATAACATCGGCCAAGTCGTTCGCCACCGCCGCCACCCGTTTCGGGGCGTGGTGTTTGATGTGGACCCGGAATTCAACAACACCGAAGAATGGTACGAGGCCATTCCAGAGGACAGCCGCCCTGCGAAAAAGCAGCCGTTCTACCATCTGCTCGCAGAGAATGAACAAAGCTTCTACGTCGCGTATGTCTCGGAACAGAACCTGATCGCTGACTATTCGGGTGAACCTGTCGAACATCCCGACGTGCCCGACCTTTTCGGTGCATTCGAGGATGGCAGCTACGAGCTGCAATTCCAGTACAACTGAACGATCTCTCTCTAGTTTGCCACGATTAACAAGTAAGGGCTCCCAAGTGGGAGCCCTTTTCTTATGCCGTGTTCAGCAACGAAACAAAGCGGTCGATTTCAGTGTCGGGCAGCGACCAGTCGCAGACAAGCCGACCGGTCAACACCCCGTCCGCAGGCCCATCATTCAGATCGCCGCCAGACAGGTGATACCGCGCACCGCTTTTCTGGAGCGTCTGATGCAACGCGCGGGGAGCGCGGAAAAAGATCATGTTGGCGGTGACATCATTCACGATTTCAACGTCATTGCGTTTGCGTAGACCGTCCAGCAGATGCGCTGTCTTGGCATTGGCCTTTTGCGCAAGGTCTTTCCATAGGTCATTCCGCAGATACGCGGCCATCTGCGCCGACAGGTAGCGGTGCTTGGAAAACAGGTGCCCGCCCCGTTTGCGACGCAGCTCGAATTCCAAGGCTTTGCTCGGGTCGAAGAACACCACCGCCTCGACCCCCATCAGGCCGTTCTTCGTGCCACCGAACACAGCAACGTCAACGCCCAGCTTCCACGACATCTCGGCCGGGGTACAGCCCAAGGCCACCGCCGCATTTGCGAACCGCGCGCCGTCCAGATGAACCGGCAGGCCATAAGATTTCGCGATGTCGCACAGCGCTTTCAGCTCGGCCAATGTATAGACGTTCCCCATCTCGGTGACCTGCGTGATCGACACCGCCGCCCGGCGCGGACCATGCACACCGCGATTGCCCTGGCTCTCGATTGCGCGGGTCAGCGCGTCCGGCGTCATCCGGTCCGACCCCTGCACCAGCGTCAGCTTTGCACCACCCGTGTAGAACTCGGGCGCGTTGCATTCGTCTTCCTCGATGTGGGCCATCGGGGTGCAGAACACCGTGTCGAACGGTTCCACCAGCGTGGCCAGCGCAAGTGCATTGGCCGCGGTTCCTGTGGCAGCGAGGTACACCGCCGCGTCGGGCGCTTCGAACAGATCGCGGATGCGCTGGCGCACCTCGTCCATCATCGGATCGGCACCGTACCCCATCATGTGGCCCTGGTTGACCTCGGCCAGAACGTCCAGAACGGCCTGTGGCACGGGCCCGCTGTTGTCGGAGGCAAAAAACATCAGATCGGCTCCTCTATGATGTGGTCTTCCCAATCGTCTTCATCAACTTCGAATTCGGCCACGGTGCGGTTTCGCATCGAAACGCCGGCGTCGTGAACGGTGTCTGGCGTGCCCGAGATCAGAGGGTGCCAGTCGTAAAGCGGCTTTCCCTCCCACAGCAGCCGATAGGCGCAGGTCTTGGGCATCCAGTAGGCGTGGTCATCGATATTTGATGGCTTCAGCACGATACATTCCGGCACGAACTGGTGGCGGATGTCATATTGCGCACAGCGGCAGGTGGTGTCGTCGAACAACCGACAGGCGACGCGGGTCAGCTCCACATGGCCGGTGTCTTCGTCCTCAAGCTTGTTGAGGCAGCATTTGCCACAGCCATCGCACAGCGCTTCCCATTCCTGCGGATTCAGATCGGTGAGCGCCTTGCGTTCCCAGAACCGGGGGGCAAGTCCTGTGCGATCAATCGGGTCGGTGCTCATAGCGCGGTCAGGATCGCGCGCGCCTGGGCGCAGTCGGCATCCATCTGCGTGATGAGCGCCTCAAGGCTGTCGAACTTCAATTCGGGTCGCAGGAAATCTATCAAAGCGACCGAGACCGTTGCGCCGTAAAGATCGCCGGTGAAGTCGAAAATGAAGGTCTCAAGGTTTGCGCGGTTCTCGCCGAACATCGGACGCACACCGATGGACGCGGCGCCATGGTAGGATCCGGCATGCGGCCCGTCGAGCACATCGACCAAGACGGCATAGACCCCGAACCTTGGTGGGTGCAGCCCGTCGATGGACATATTGGCGGTGGGATAGCCCAGTTCGCGCCCGCGTTGTTCGCCGCCGATCACTTCGCCTTCGATACGGTGCCAATGGCCCAGCATGTCGGCGGCCAGACGCGGATTGCCGTCAGACAGGGCCGTGCGGATGGCGGTCGAGGACACGGCACCGGCCTCGGCGGTGACAAGCTCTGCCACCGTGACGCCGAAACCCATCTGGGCACCAAACCGGCGCAGATCATCGACAGTGCCTTTGCGGCCCTTGCCGAAACAGAAATCCGCCCCGACCACGACATGACGCAGTCCGAGGCCGTCGGAAATCACGTTCGCAGCGAAACCTTCGGGCGTCAGGGCGGCCAACTGGCTGTTGAAGTTGAGTTCATAGAGAATCTCGACCCCCAGCTTGCGCAGGCGCGTCGCGCGCGCGGTGGCGTTCATCAGCCGGAAGGGGGGGGCATCCGGGGCGAAGTATTCGCGCGGATGCGGCTCGAACGTGAGGACGCCCAAAGGCGCTGCGGGCATCGCGTCGCGGGCAAGCTGGATCACGGCCTGATGGCCGGAATGCACGCCGTCGAAATTGCCGATGGCCACGGTTGCGCCCTTGTCGGCCTCGGCAATGAATTGATAATCCCGCACGATCTTCATGCGCAGAGGACTAGCGGTGGCGCTGGGGGGTTGCAATCCCCGCTGCGGGCTGGCGGGGATTTTCCGGTGACGGAAAACCGCGGATGCGTCGACGCATCCGCGCCCGTGACAGGGTCAGTCGAACTTGCGGGACGGGGCGAGCACCTTGGCTTCGCCTATCAGCACCTTTTTGCCATCGACCGAGCAATGACAATCCAGCGTCACGCGCCGCTTGGCGATGTCGATGTCGACCACCTTGACCTCGGCATAGACCACGTCGCCGGGGCGTACGGGGGCGAGGAATTTCAGCGTCTGGCCCATGTAGACCGTACCATGGCCGGGCAGCTGTTCGCCGATCACGGCTGAGATGAGGCCGGCGGTCAGCATCCCATGCGCGATGCGGCCCTCGAAAATCGTGTCCTGCGCGTAATCGTCGTCCAGATGCACCGGGTTCCGGTCGGTCGAGATCTGCGCGAACATCTCGATGTCCTGATCGGTCACCTGTTTGCGCAGGTGGCGCGACATCCCCATTTCGATGTCTTCGATGCAGATCGTTCCGCGTGGCAGGTTGTCCAACATTTCGCACTCCACTCGCAGGCGGCAAAGTAATAAATAGCTAAGTCAGATGCCCGATTTGGCAACTTTATTACTTTGCAACCGCAGAAAAGCAAGCAAAATCTGCGTCAGCGGAGTTGCCCAATAGTATAGGTCGGAGACGCGTTTTCCTTTGCAAGATAGGCACTTAGCGCATCCGGATCGGGTTGGTGCGACGTTTTTGTCTCGGCTGCGGCAAGACCTCCGGAAATGAAAAGGGAATCGATGTCCTCGCCCATCGCGCCGTCGATGTCGGTGTGGACGCCATCCCCGATGGCCAGAATACGGGTCGGGTCCACGTCCAGCCCAAGGGCGGCGATGCGGCGGCGGGCAAGGTCATAGATCGGCGGATGGGGCTTGCCGAAGTAAAGGCTTTCGCCCCCCATTTCGGTATAGAGCGCGGCCAGTGCGCCTGCACACCATTCGCGCGTGTCGCCGCGATCCACCACGATGTCCGGGTTGGCGCAGAGCAGTTTGAGGCCCTTTTGCTTGGCGTACAGAAACTGCGGACGGTTGACCGCCGGGTCGGCATGGGGGTCGAACGGGCCGCAGCAGACAATGCCTTCGGCGTCTTCCAACTCGACGCGCTGGATGTTCACCGGGTCCTCGATCAATTCCATCGGGTCAAAGAAGGTCTCGTCAAAGGGCTGCCCCATGAACCAGACCTTTTCCCCCACCGCGCCACGGAACATCGCGGCGCGGGCGCTGTCGCCGCTTGTGGCGATGCTGTCATAGCAGTCCTCGGGCACGTTCAGACGCACAAGCTGTTTGGCCACCTCGTGGCGCGACCGAGGCGCGTTGGTGAGCAAGACCACCGTGCCGCCGCCCTGCTTGAAGCCGCGCAGGGCCGAGACAGCCTCTTCATGGGCGGTGACGCCATTGTGTACGCAGCCCCAGAGATCGACGAGCAACACGTCGTAGCGGTTTGCGATGTCGGCGAGGGAGTTGATGATCTGGGTCATGAAGGCACCTGATTGACGCGGGTTGCGCCACGTATCGCCCGAACCGGGAATGATTGCCAGCCGAGGCGGGCAAACTTCGTTATTGAGCTGCGAAGAAACTTCTCGAGTTCATGAGGTCGGTTTCGTAGGCGAAGGCGAAACCGAGGATCACCCATAGAAACGGGATCAGGTTGAGAAATGTCCGGAACGGTTGCTTGCGCGTTTTGTGTCGAAACCGACGCTGCGCCGCTTTTGCGCCGACCCACCCACCAAGAAAGGCGAGCATCAGAAGCGAGGTTTCGGAAATACGCCACTCGCCCCGGATGGCGCGTTCTTTATCAACGTAGAACATCCAAAAGGCGACGCCGTTGACGAATGCGAAGACGCCGCCTGTTAAAAGAACCCCGGTGGTGAGCGGTGTGACCGTCACACAGAGCGAGGTCAGAGTTTCAGATTCGGGATGATCTGCTTTTTCCGGCTGACAACGCCGGGCAGAACCACGGTGTCACCCGACACGGTTGCGCCAAAGCTCTTTTCGGCCAGTGTCTTGACCAGATCGTTCGGCACCAGAAGGGTCGATTCCTCGTTCAGGATGTCGACGACGAAGAGGATCACCTGATCGACGCCGTCTTCCTTGGCGACATCAACCATGGACGCCATCAGGCTGTCCTTGCGGTCGAGCACGATTTTCGGCGACGTGGTTTCGAGAACCGACACGCGGAACTTCGTGCCCTCGACCGGGTATTCCTTGCTGTCCATGCGCAGGAGTTCAGCGTCGGAGAAGGCAGACACGTCGGATTTCGCAGCGAACATCTCGGCGGCGAAGTCGGGGATCGACACGCCGAGGTCGTCGGACAGCGCATGGGCGATGGCCTTGTCTTCCTGTGTGGTCGTCGGCGAGCGGAATTCCAGCGTGTCGCTGAGGATGCAGGACAGCATCGCGCCTTTGATGCCACGGGGGGCCTGGGCGAGGTCGTCACCGATCATCTTCCACATGATGGTGGCGGTGCTGGCGACGGGTTCGATGCGGATGTCGATGGGGCCCTTGGTTTCCAGACCGCCGACCAGTTTGTGGTGGTCGATGATCGCGCGGATGTCGGCGCTGTTGATCGCATCGGGCAGTTCGGCCGGGTTGTTGGTGTCGACGATGACGACGGGCTGGTCGGCATCGACGGTCGAGATGATCTCGGGCTTGTCGAGCTCCCAGTGGTCGAGAACGAAGGCGGCTTCGGTGTTGGGCTCGCCCAGCAGGACGGGCTTGGCCTCTTCGCCCTTGATCTGGTTGAGATACCACGCCCAGATGATCGGGCTGCCGGTACTATCGGTGTCGGGGGATTTGTGTCCGAATACGAGGGTTGTCATGTCGGGCCTCTGCTCTGCCAAAATCAAGTCGCGCGCCTTATAGGGCGCACGACTGGGCTTGTCACCTGTGGCAGTTTGCACTTGCAGCATTCAGGCGAATGCTGCCCTGAGCGTCAGTTCGAGACCTGTTCTCTGAGGATGGAGGCGGTGAGGGAGATCAGCAGGTAGATGCCGGAGAAGACGAGGAAGGTGAGGAGCGTGTTCTCGAAGGCGCGGGGGTAGCTTGGGTCCTGGGAAGGCAGGGGGTAGACCGAGGTGGTGAGATAGCGCGCCTGGCTGTCGGCGTCGCGGCGGGCCTGGTCGAGCCGTTCGAGGGCGGCGGACAGCATCATGTCGCGGGTGGCGAGATCCGCCTCGGCCAGCTGGATTTGCACGGCGGTTTCCGCCAGCGATCCGGCGCCGGCGCTTTGCGCGGTCATCTCGGCGTTGATCTCGGCCTTGAGCGCCTCGAGGCGGCGGATGTCGGCCTCCACCCCTTCGACGCGGCTGCGGTTGGGGCGGGCGTTGTCCATCAGCGCCTGCAATTGCAGGGTCTTTTCCTGGATTTCCGTCTCCACCGTCTCGACGCGCGCCTGCAGCGCCCCGATGCGCGCCCTCGGGTCGAGAACGGCGCTGTCCTGTTGCATGCGCACCAGCTTTTCCTGCGCGTCGCGGCGGGCCTGTTCGGCCTCGGCCAGACCCAGCTCGGCATCCTTGACCGCGTTCTCGCGCTTGCGGGCGGTCAGGTTGTCGACCCGCTCCTCGGCATAGCCGATGAGGGCGGTGGAGAAATCGGCGGCCACCTGCGGATCGGCCGCGGCCACCTCCATGCGGATCACGCCTTCGGTCGGGTCATAGCCGATCTGGACGTATTTCTTGTAGAGCTTGTACATGTCCTCGGCAGAGGCGTCGGGCTCCAGCCGGTGCAGCGGGTCGATCTCGGGCTGCGAGAAATGCGCCTTGAAGCCCTCGTCCTCGCTCAGGCGCAGCATGGCGTCCTTGGAGGTCAGGTAGCTTTGGACCGCGATGGCATCCTGGTTGGTGGCGAATTGCGTGCCCGAGAAGAGCCCGCCAATGCCGCCGCTCTGGGTCTCGGCCTTGAGGATGAGGAATTCGGATTTCGAGGCGTACATCGGCGTGGCGAGGGTGAAGAAATACCAGCCGGCGACGAGTGTGGGCAGCAGCACGAAAACCGCAAGCCGGGCAAAGAGCATGCGCATCCGGCGATTGCGGCGGCGGGCCATGTCCTTCTGGATCGCCATGATCTCCTGCTGGCGCCGCTCCGCCGGGCTGCGATTGTCCGTGGCGGGGAGGTTCTTGGTGTCCGGCTTGGCCGTCTGCGGCAGCTGCGGTTGAACCGCCAAAGGTTGATCGGTGGCGGGGGCCTTGGACCGCGCCTGTCCGGCGCTTTCGGCGGGCACCATCAAATCAAGCGCGTTTTCGCGCTGGAACGGATCGATGCCTTTGAGGCGCAGCAGATAAACCGCTTCGTAATCGGTGTTTGGATCCAGCCCGTGTTTCTGAGCGATGCGCCGCGCCATACGCAACTGGCGCCCCGTCAGACCTTCGTCCCGAATGGCCAGAAGCGCTTGCTCCACGCCACCACCGGCGGGGCGCTGAATACGCCGCTGCGGTGCTGCCGCTGCGGACGCGCCGGAGGACGGGGCAGGGTGTCCGGCCGGAGCCAAATGACCTGTGTCGGTGCCCGATTCGCTGCGGCGGATGCGAAAACGCTTAGCTGTGGGTTTCATAGTCATAGAGCTGTTTCGCTTCTTCCAGGCTGTCGAACATGTGCAGCTTGCCATCCCTGAGAACGGCGGCCTTGCTGACAAATCGCGCCAGCGTTTCGGGTTGGTGGGACACCATGATCATGGTGGTGGTGCGGAGCCGCTCGGCCAGGATGTCGCCCGCCTTGCGGTTGAATTCCACATCCGTGTAGGTCGGCATCCCTTCGTCCACGAGATAAATGTCGAAATCGAGCGCCAGGAGCAGCGCGAAGGTGAAGCGCGCCCGCATGCCCGAGGAATAGGTGCCCAGCGGCTGGTCGAAATATTCGCCCAGATCGCAAAGCCAGCGGCAATAGGCCTCCACGTAATCGGGATCGAGCCCGTAGAGCCGGGCAATGAAGCGCGAGTTTTCCATCGCCGTGTGCCGCGTGACGACCCCGCCCATGAAGCCCAGAGGGAACGACACCCGGTAGGTCTTGCGGATCTCGCCCTCATCGGGCTTTTCCAGCCCCGCCATCATCTTGACCAGCGTCGTCTTGCCGGTGCCATTGGGCGCCAGAATCCCCAGCGACTGCCCCAGTTCGACCCGAAACGACGCCCGGTCCAGAATCACCTTGCGATGCGATCCCGTCCAGAACGATTTGCTCACATTGTCGAATTCAAGCATCGAAACCCCAATCACCTCCGTACAAGGATTGCACGAGTTGGTTTCCAAAGGGTTTAGTCGTCGAGTTTGACTGGATTGTGGCCAATCCATAGCAAAAACCGGGTATTGTCTCCGGGTCATGTTCCGCAGCTTGCTCTGGCGGCCTGGTACAGCGTGGCCCTCATGCCGACAGGAAAGGCGCAAGTATGAACACGACTTGGCAGAGAACTGCGCGCCGGATGGGGCAGGAATCATTCGCGAGGACATATTCGGTTCATAAAGCGTCGCGAATCGCCAATCGAAAACTCTGCGACTCTGGCTTGGTCCGTACGAGTTAGGCGTGTTTCGGGCGAAAAGGGGCGGTGGTGACAAAATTTGTCGTGAGAAAATGTACTGCCGTGTCTCGTTACAGAGACGTTTTTCCCGCCAAATGTCTCTTCAACTGCCGAAATTTCCTGCAAACGCTCTTGAAGGCGCGAAACTTGGGCAACCGTGTTGCAATGCGGAGCCTAACGCGATTTATTTTGACCAGACACGTGGAACCAATCCACGGACAACACAGGGAGTTCGTTTTTGCCCGACACGTCAAACAGTGACGCGTTCGTCGAATTTGAACGAGTGCAAAAGAGTTACGACGGCGTACAGCTTGTCGTGAAAGACCTTAATCTTACCATGCCGAAGGGCGAGTTTCTGACGATGCTCGGGCCGTCGGGATCGGGCAAGACCACCTGCCTCATGATGCTTGCCGGGTTCGAGACCGCAACCCATGGCGACATCCGGCTGAATGGTCGGCCGATCAACAACATCCCGCCGCACAAACGTGGGATCGGCATGGTGTTCCAGAACTACGCCTTGTTCCCGCACATGACCATTGCGGAGAACCTCAGCTTTCCGCTCGAGGTGCGCAAGATCGGCAAGTCCGACCGGGAAGCCAAGGTGAAGCGGGCGCTGGACATGGTCGAGATGGGGGCCTTTGGGGGCCGTCGTCCGGCGCAACTGTCCGGTGGTCAGCAGCAGCGGATCGCGTTGGCGCGGGCACTGGTGTTCGAACCGGAGCTGGTTCTGATGGACGAGCCGCTGGGCGCTTTGGACAAGCAACTGCGTGAGAAGATGCAGTTCGAGATCACCGACCTGGCGCATCGCCTTGGCATCACCGTGGTATACGTGACCCATGACCAGACCGAGGCTTTGACGATGTCAGATCGGGTGGCTGTGTTCGATGATGGCCGCATTCAGCAGCTTGCGCCGCCGGATGAGCTTTACGAGAAGCCGCAGAACAGCTTTGTCGCGCAGTTTATCGGCGAAAACAACACGCTCGAGGGCGTCATTCGTGAGATGAAGGGCAACACCTGTGTTGTTCAGCTCGACGACGGAGAGCTGATTGATGCGGTCCCGGTCAATGTCAGCAAGGGCGGTGAACGGACTCGCGTGTCGATCCGTCCGGAGCGTGTTGAGATCAACAAGGACCGTCTGCAAGAGGGCGCACACACGCTCAAGGCAGAGGTGCTTGAATTCATTTACATGGGCGACATTTTCCGCACCCGGCTCAAGGTTGCCGGCAATGACGAGTTCGTCATCAAGACGCGGAACGCGCCCGACCAGGTGCGCCTCCAGCCGGGTACGCAGATCGACATTGGGTGGTTGCCCGAGGATTGCCGCGCTCTGGATGCGCCCAGCAAATAAGAATTGGCGCGGGATCGCGGCGCGGTCCCGTGGCATTACAGGTGGTGTCGGTTCGGCCCGACCCGCATCACCATGTGTCATAAGCGGGCCGAAACGGGAGAATATGAATGAAACTGTCTAAAACACTTTTGGCGACCAGCGCACTTACCGTTGCCGCCGCGGGTGCATACGCAGCCGGTCACGGTATGGCTGACAGCATGACACTTGTCAGCTGGGGCGGAGCTTATCAGGCGTCGCAGCAAAACGCTTATGTCGCGCCCTACATTGAAATGCACCCCGATGTGAGCGCGTCCTGGGACGAAAGCTCGGCGGAAGCTGTGGCGAAACTTCGCGCAATGAACGAAGCGGGCAACATCACATGGGATCTGGTTGACGTCGTTGCAGCCGACGCGATCCGTCTCTGTGACGAAGGTCTGGCGATGGAAATCGACCATGACGAAATGCTGGCAGCAGCCCCCGATGGCACAAGCGCAAGCGACGATTTCGGCGATCTGATCGTGTCGGATTGCTACATCCCGCAGATCGTGTACTCCACGACCTTCGGCTACCGCACAGACATGGTTCCGGCTGGCGTAGAGCCGCCGTCCGACATTTGCTCGGTCTTCGATCTGGAAACCTATCCGGGCAAGCGCGCGCTGGAAAAGCGTCCTATCAACAACATGGAATGGGCGCTGCTCTGTGACGGCGTGGCCAAGGAAGACGTCTACGACGTTCTGGAAACCGACGAAGGTCAGGACCAGGCTCTGGCCAAGCTCGACACCATCAAGGATCAAGTGATCTGGTGGAACGCCGGTGCTGACACGCCGCAGCTTCTGGCGGATGGCGAAGTGTTCATGGGTTCGACCTATAACGGTCGTCTCTTCTCGGCCATTGTCGAGCAGGGTCAGCCGATCGGCATGATGTGGGACGCTCAGGTGTTCGACCTTGATGGTTGGATCATCCCGACCGGCCTCCCGGAAGACCGTCTGGCCCGTGTGATGGACTTTGTCCGTTTCGCAACCGACACCCAGCGTTTGGCAGATCAGGCGAAGTTCATCTCCTACGGTCCGGCACGTGCATCCTCGGCACCGCTGGTGTCCACACACGCAGAGCTTGGCATCGAGATGGCACCGCATATGCCGACCGATCCGAACAACGCGAAGAACACGTTCCTCTACAACTACGAGTTCTGGGCTGACTATCGCGACGATATCGACGCGAAGTTCCAGGCGTGGCTCGCACAATAAGCCTTTGAAGGCTTTGGGATGGGCCGTTTGGCCCATCCCGCATTGGAAGGACAGTCCCATGCCCAAAGGCTATATCATCGGTCATATCACGGTGAATGACCCCGACGCCTACAAGGAATATATCGAGCGCGACACGCCGATCCTTGAGAGCTTTGGCGCCAAGTTCATCGTGCGGGGCGGACAGTCCGAGACGATGGAGGGCGAAACGCAAAACCGCCATGTCGTCATTGAATTCGACGATTTCGAAACCGCAAAGCGCGCGTATCACGACCCTGCCTATCAGGAAGTCGCAGAGATTCGCCGACGCACCGCGACAAGCACAATCATACTAGTCGAGGGCACCTGAGCCATGACCGACGCCGCAACAGAACCCGACAAGATCGCGGGCCCGACGCCCGATAATGCGCTGCGTGCTGCCGACAAAGCCGAGACTGGGCCGGTTCTTGCGGCTGACGGCACACCGCTCAAACGATCCTTGAACCGCGCGCTTCGGGCGCAGAAAATCCGCGCGTTGATGCTTATCGCGCCGCTCTTGCTGTTTGTTCTGATCAGTTTCATTGCCCCGATTGGTGACATGCTGTTCCGTTCGGTGGAAAACCAGATCGTGCGCGATACGATCCCGCGCACCGTCGCCGCCTTGACCGATTATGACGCCGCTGCCGGTGGCTTGCCGCGCGAGGAAGTGTTCGAGGCCGCCTATTACGATGTGTTCTACGCGGCGGAACGGAAGGAACACACTCGGCTGGGCTCGCGCCTGAACTATGAACAGACCGGGGCGTCGTCGCTTTTCCGTAAATCTGGCCGGGGCATCGAGGATATCGGAGAGGTCTATCAGGACCAGTTCGAGGACCTGAACGGTGATTGGGACGAAGCCCGCCCCTGGGCCGAACTGATGGGCGATCCGGACTGGATTGCAGCGCAGGAGGCTTGGGACGGCAACGGCACCATGCCGGCGTTCGAGCTGCGGTCGGACATCGCCGAGATCCTGCCGCGCACGGCCGAGTCGTATCGTATCTTCGCCCGCTTCATGCAGAACGAGGAAGGCGACAGCCCGCTGGAAGAAGAGCCGTGGAGTGTCGTGCACACGGCGCTGTATCAGGACGTCTCTGCAGGGGATGTCAGTGGGTATTCCGGTCCGCGCGCCGATATGCTTCAGGCGGCGGCTGCGCTTGTCGCGAGCCCCGATTTTGAAACGATCTCGTTCCGCGATGGCTTTGCCGATATCGACGAAGACTGGGTCGAGCCGGAAGTCTGGCAGACCATCAAGACCTACAGCCCGGATTATACGTCTGGGTACTTCCTGAACGCCGTCGACATGCAGAAAACGCCGGAAGGTCCGATGCTGCGCGATGAGGACGAGCGGATCTACGGTCTGCTGTTCCAGCGCACCATGTTCATGAGCCTTGTGATTACGCTAAGCTGCATCATGCTCGGCTATCCGATCGCCTACCTGCTTTCGAACCTGCCGTCGAGCAAGGCAAACCTGCTGATGATCCTCGTGCTGCTGCCATTCTGGACGTCACTTCTGGTGCGGACCTCGGCGTGGAAGGTGATGCTGCAACAGCAGGGTGTGATCAACGATACGCTGGTCTGGCTTGGACTTGTGGCGGATGACGCGCGTCTGACGATGATCAACAACCAGTTCGGCACCATTGTCGCGATGACGCATATCCTGCTGCCGTTCATGATTCTGCCCATGTATTCGGTGATGTCGACCATCCCGCAATCCTATGTCCGCGCGGCAAAGTCGCTGGGCGCGACCAACTGGACAACCTTCTGGCGGGTCTACTTCCCGCAATCGGTGCCCGGCATCGGCGCGGGGTCGATTCTCGTGTTCATCCTGTCCATCGGCTACTACATCACGCCGGAAATCGTGGGTGGTACCTCGGGTATCTTCATCTCGAACCGGATTGCGTACCACATCTCAAGCTCGCTCAACTGGGGCCTTGCGGCCGCGTTGGGGACGATCCTGCTGGTGGTGGTTCTGGTGCTCTATTGGGCCTACGACCGGATCGTCGGCATCGACAACGTCAAACTGGGGGGCTGATCCATGGCTGAAGCCATTCTCACACCGATCGAGAAAAAGCCCATCGGGTTCACGGCGGGCGTTCTGGCCGCAGCGGGCGGGTTTGCGGGGCTGTTCATCGGCACAGCGCAAGGCTCGGGCCTGCTGGGTATCCTTGCCGGAGCGGCGCTGATGGCGGTATTGGCATTCGTTGCGATGCAAGTGCTGGGCGAAGCGCTGGAAAAGCCGGTGCGCTGGGGGCTGTTCGCGGTTGCGGCGGTCGTCGGCTATTTGTTCAACGCCATTCCCGGTCTGATCATGGGGGGGCTGTTTGGCTGGTTCTTCGGCTGGTTCATCTACTGGATCGGCATGGGGCGCTATCGGGCGCATCTGGTGCCTTACCTCACCCCTGGCCAGGTGCTGTGGCACTACAGTTTCCGCGTGCTCTGCGGAGCGATCTTCGTCTTTCTGATCACGCCGATCATCGTGGTGATGCCGCTGTCCTTCAACGCGCAGGATTTCTTTACCTTCACGCCGGAAATGCTGGCCTTCGATCCGGCAGGTTACAGCCTCAAGCACTACCGGGACTTCCTGACCAACCCGGAATGGACCAATGCGGTCAAGAACTCCCTCATGGTGGCGCCGGTTGCGACTTTGATCTCGGTTTCGCTGGGAACTCTGGCAGCCATCGGCCTGAGCCAGAGCCACGTGCCGGGCAAACGGGCGATCATGGCGATCCTGATTTCTCCGATGATCGTGCCGCTGATCATCTCCGCCACGGGCATGTATTTCTTCTACTCCAAGATTGGACTTGTCGGCACCTATTGGGGCATTGTTCTGGCACACGCGGTGCTGGGCATTCCCTTTGTCATCATCACCGTGACGGCCACGCTGGTCGGCTTTGACCGGTCGCTGACACGGGCGGCGGCGAATATGGGCGCGAACCCGGTGACCACCTTCTTCAAGGTGCAGATGCCGCTGATCCTGCCGGGCGTGATCTCCGGGGGCTTGTTCGCATTCATCACGTCTTTTGACGAAGTGGTTGTGGTGCTCTTCATCGGTTCGGCCGAATTGCAGACGCTGCCGTGGCAGATGTTCACCGGTCTGCGCGAGCAGATTTCGCCGACGATCCTTGCCGCTGCGACCATCCTTGTGGGGATTTCGATCTGCCTTCTGACGGCTGTCGAGATTCTGCGCCGCAGGTCCGAGAAAATGCGGGGCATGTCGCCGGGATAGGGGAAGCGTCTTTGAAGGCGCTTGTTCCGCATTTTCCAAAATGCGGATGAAGGCTCTTCCAAGAGCCTTGCTCCAAGCACAAAAAAGGCCCCACACGATGGTGCGGGGCCTTTTTCGTTGAGGGATGTCTAGATCAGCTGCGGACGAGCTTTTCGTAGCCTTCCGCGATCTCGCGGGTGAGCGATCCGACTTCGAAGTTGTAATCACCGATCTGGCCAACGGGGGTCACTTCGGCGGCCGTCCCGGTGAGCCAGCACTGCTCGAAGCCTTCAAGCTCTTCCAGCATGATGTGGCGCTCATGCACCTTGACCTGGCGCTCTTTGAGCATGCCGATCACTGTCTGGCGCGTCAGGCCGTTGAGGAAGCAGTCGGGTGTTGGCGTGTGCACTTCGCCGTCCTTGACGAAGAAGATGTTCGCGCCTGTCGCTTCGGCCACATAGCCACGATAGTCAAACATCATCGCGTCAGAGCAGCCTTTGGCCTCGGCCGCGTGTTTGGACATGGTGCAGATCATGTAGAGACCGGCCGCCTTGGCATGGCTCGGGATGGTTTCGGGCGACGGGCGCTTCCACTTGGAAATGTCGAGCTTCGCTCCCTTCATCTTGGCATCGCCGTAATAAGCACCCCATTCCCAGCTGGCGATCGCCATACGGACCGGGTTGCGCGCGGACGCGACACCCATGTCCTGACCCACGCCGCGCCATGCAACAGCCCGCACATATGCGTCGGACTGCCCGTTGGCTTCGAGAACCGCTTTCTTGGCCGCTTCGATTTCGTCCACGGTGTAAGGGATCTCGAAGTCGATCATCTGCGCCGACCGCTTGAGCCGTTCCGAATGCTCGCGCGATTTGAAGATCTTGCCGTTATACGCACGCTCGCCCTCGAAGACCGAACTTGCGTAATGCATGGCATGTGTCAGGATGTGGACATTCGCGTCGCGCCAATCGATGAGCTGGCCATCCATCCAGATCTTTCCATCGCGGTCGTCATAGGTTCCGGCCATTTCAATTCTCCTCGCCCGGATTTTCATAAATTGCGCAAATTAGGTCCGCATCGGACATAATGTTGCGCTAAAACTGAGATTCGCTACCATTCGAGGCTTGGAATGTCAACAAGACTGACGTATTTTCGAGACCAACAAAAAAGACGGATTGGACGACCGACCATGGCGGAAGGGCACACGCAAAACACTTCGAGCGGGCAGTCCCTGCTGTATCTGACGGACGAGCAGTTGCGGCAGGGGATCGAAGCGATGTTCTTTGCCTATCGTGGGTTCACTGCGGATCCGGATCGCATTCTTGAAGGGCTGTCCTACGGGCGAGCCCATCACCGCGCCATCCATTTCATCCACTGCGCACCCGGCACCACCGTGAACAACCTGCTGGCCATTCTTGGGGTGACAAAGCAATCGCTGAACCGTGTGTTGCGCACCTTGATCGAAGATGGTCTTGTCACAAGCCATGTGGGACGCAGCGACAAGAGAGAGCGGCATTTGACCCTGACCGAAGCCGGCGAAGCGCTTGAACAGCAATTGTCCGACGCACAACGTGCCCGGATGCGCGACGCCTATCGCAAGGCTGGCCCCGACGCGGTGGCCGGTTTCAAAACAGTATTGGAAGCGATGATGGATGACGACATGAAGCGCGCCTATCATGCGCTGCGGGACGGACGCTGACATGGCTGATCCCGACGCCCACCTGCTGATTGTCGATGATGACGAGCGTATTCGCGGGTTGCTGCAGAAATTTCTGATCCGCAACGGCTTTCTTGTCAGCGCGGCCCGTGATGCCGCTCATGCCCGACGCATTCTGTCCGGGTTGGATTTCGACCTGATCGTTCTGGACGTGATGATGCCGGGCGAAGACGGGATCAGCCTGACGCGCGGCATCCGGGAGCGCTCGACCACACCGATCCTTCTGCTGACGGCGCGGGCTGAAACCGAGGACCGGATTGCGGGGCTTGAGGCCGGGGCAGATGATTACCTTGCCAAGCCGTTCGAGCCCAAGGAACTGCTGCTTCGCATCAACGCGATCCTGCGTCGCATGCCGGAACAGGTCATGGCGGACAGTACCCCGAAATATCTGAACCTTGGCCCTATCCGCTATGACACCGAACGCGCCGAGATGTGGCGGGGGGAAAACCTTGTTCGTCTGACGTCGACCGAGATCCAGCTGATGAAGATCTTTGCGGCCAAGCCGGGTATCGCCCTCAGCCGCACGCAACTGGTCGAGGAACTGGGGCGCGACCGTGGACAAAGCCAGGAGCGGGCGGTGGATGTGCAGATCACCCGACTTCGCCGCAAGCTCGAAGACAATCCGAAACAGCCGCGCTACCTGCAAACGGTGCGCGGCGCCGGGTATATGCTTGCACCCGATTGACGGGTTTGGTCTTTGCGTATTTGAAAAGAGAAGAAGCAGGGGGACGCGCCCATGGCGACGGCATTGATCACACATGCGGAGTGTCTGGAGCATGTGACTCCGAACGGACATCCCGAGCGGGTGGCGCGGTTGGAGCATGTGTTGCACGCGTTGGAAGGGTTGGATCTGCGGCGTGAGACAGCGCCGTTGGTTGACCCCGCGCATCTGGCCTATGTGCATCCGCAAGGGCATGTAGATGCCATTGTCGCGGCGCAACCTGCCGAAAGGTTTCACCAGTTGGACGCCGATACATGGATGTCACCGGGCAGCGTAAACGCCGCGTTCCGGGCGGCGGGGGCTGTGGTCAAAGCGGTCGATCTGGTGCTGGACGATGAGGTTGGCAATGCGTTCTGCGCCATCCGTCCGCCGGGGCACCATGCGGAAACGTCTACGCCCATGGGGTTCTGCCTTTTCGGCAACGCGGCCATCGGGGCCATGCATGCGCTTGAGGCGCATGGCTTGTCCCGTGTCGCGGTGGTGGATTTCGACGTGCATCACGGCAATGGCACGCAGGACCTGTTGTGGAACGAAGCGCGGGCGCTGACCATCACCAGCCAGCAGATGCCGCTGTGGCCGGGCACCGGTGATCCGTCGGAACGGGGCGCACATGACAATGTGCTGAACGTGCCATTGGCGCCGCGATCCGGTGGGGCCGAGATGCGGGCGGCTTATGAGGCGCAGGTTTTCCCGCGTCTTCGCGCCTTCAAACCTGAGTTGATCATACTCTCTGCCGGGTTTGACGCGCATCAGGATGATCCGCTTGCGGAATTGCAGTGGTCGACCGAAGATTTCCGCTGGCTCACCCGTCAGCTGTGCGCATTGGCGGCAGACCTGTGTGAGGGGCGCATCGTCTCGACTCTGGAAGGTGGCTATGATTTGTCTGCGCTCGCGGAAAGTGCGCGTGCGCATGTGGAAGAACTGATGGAGGCCGCGTCATGAGCGACACACCTGTGGACCAGATGAGCTTTGAGGCGGCGATGGCCGAACTTGAAAAGGTCGTGGGCCAGTTGGAACGCGGCGATGTGGCTTTGGAGGAATCCATTGCGCTTTACGAACGCGGGGCGGCGCTCAAGAAGCGCTGCGAGGCCAAGCTGAACGAGGCGCAGGAAAAGGTCGCGGCGATCACGCTGGACGCCGATGGCAAACCTACGGGCACCGCGCCCTTCGATCCCGAGTAAGCTGGTCCGATGTTTTCCGACGCGCTGCGCCGCGATGCTGCCCGGATCGGCGCACACCTGGAGACCGTTCTAGCGGGGCAGCCTGACCTGCCGGTGGTCGAGGGCATGCGCTATGCTGTGGCGGGCGGCAAACGGCTGCGCGGGTTCCTTGTGCTTGAAGGTGCGCGCCTGCATGGCGTGTCTGAGGCGCAGGCCATCTGGCCTGCCGCCGCGATTGAGGCGATCCACGCCTACAGCCTTGTGCATGATGACCTGCCCTGCATGGATGATGACGATCTGCGGCGGGGGCTGCCGACCGTGCATCGCAAATGGGATGACGGGACGGCGGTTCTGGTGGGGGATGCGTTGCAGACCCTCGGGTTCGAACTGGTGCTGGACCCGGCCTGTCACGGCGACGGTGCGGTGCGCGCCGATCTGGCCCTGAGCCTTGCGCAGGCGTCGGGTCATAAGGGTATGGTGCTGGGGCAGGCGTTGGACATTCTCGCGGAAACCGCCGAGACGCCATTGACGCTGGACCAGATCACCGAGTTGCAGGCAGGCAAGACCGGAGCGCTGATCGTGTGGTCGGCGCAGGCGGGGGCGCGGCTGGCGCAGGCCGACCTCAAGCCTTTGACAGATTATGCCAATGCCCTCGGCCTCGCGTTCCAGATTGCCGACGATATTCTGGACGTCGAAGGCGACGAGACTATCGTTGGCAAGGCGGTGGGCAAAGACGCGGATCGGGGCAAGGCCACGTTTGTCTCTTTGCTGGGGCTCGACGGCGCAAAGCAGCGTGCCTCTCAACTGGTCGAAGTCGCCTGTGATGCCTTGTCGCCCTATGGCGCACGGGCGCAAACCTTGAATGAGGCGGCGCAGTTCGTTATCTCGCGCGACACCTGATGCGACCCGGAGGCGCGGCATATGTCCTTTTCCACAGAGACCCCGCTTCTTGATACGGTCTCTTCCCCGGCCGACCTGAAACGGTTTTCCGATGCGCAGCTTGAGCAGGTGGCGGATGAGTTGCGGCGCGAGACCATCTCGGCGGTGTCGAAGACGGGTGGGCATCTGGGGGCGGGACTTGGCGTGGTCGAGTTGACAGTGGCGCTGCATGCGATTTTCGATGCGCCGCGCGACAAGATCATCTGGGACGTGTCGCACCAGTGTTACCCGCACAAAATCCTGACGGGGCGGCGCGAGCGGATGGGGACATTGCGACAGGAGAACGGTCTGTCCGGTTTTACCAAACGGTCAGAATCTCCGTATGACCCCTTTGGCGCGGCACACAGTTCGACCTCGATCTCTGCGGCTTTGGGCTTCGCCGTGGCGCGCGATCTGGGCGGGAATTGTAACACCGGCCATGGCGATGCGATTGCGGTGATCGGCGATGGCGCGATGAGCGCGGGCATGGCCTATGAGGCGATGAACAACGCGGGTCATCTGAAGAAACGGCTGATCGTCATTCTGAACGACAACGAGATGAGCATCGCGCCGCCTGTGGGCGCGCTGTCCTCCTACCTCTCGCAGCTATATGCGGGTGCGCCATTTCAGGATTTGAAAGAGGCCGCGAAGGGCGCTGTGAGCTTCCTTCCCGAACCGTTCCGGGAAGGGGCGAAGCGGGCCAAGGATCTGCTCAAGGGTATGGCCGTGGGCGGTACTCTGTTCGAGGCTTTGGGTTTTTCATACCTCGGTCCGATTGATGGGCACGATCTGGGGCAGCTTCTGCCGGTGCTGCGGACGGTCAAGGACCGGGCGCATGGGCCTATCCTCATTCATGTCGTCACCAAGAAAGGCAAGGGCTATGGCCCGGCCGAGGAGTCTGCGGATCGCGGGCACGCGCGCGCCAAGTTTGACGTGATCACCGGAGAGCAGAAAAAAGCGCCGTCAAACGCGCCAAGCTACACCAAGGTGTTCGCAGATGCGCTGTTGCTGGAAGCGGCGGACGATCCGCTGGTCTGTGCGGTGACGGCTGCGATGCCCGATGGCACAGGGCTTGACCTGTTTGCCGAACGCTACCCGTCGCGGACGTTTGACGTGGGCATCGCTGAACAGCACGGCGTCACCTTCTGCGCCGGGCTGGCGGCAGGCGGAATGAAGCCGTTTTGCGCGATGTATTCGACCTTCCTGCAGCGCGGGTATGATCAGGTTGTGCATGACGTGGCCATTCAGCGGCTTCCGGTGCGCTTTGCCATCGATCGGGCGGGTTTGGTCGGTGCCGATGGGGCGACCCATGCGGGCAGCTACGACGTGGCCTATCTGGCGAACCTTCCGGGGTTTGTCGTCATGGCAGCGGCGGATGAGGCGGAACTAAAGCATATGGTTGCGACCGCCGTGGCGCATAATGACGGCCCCATCGCGTTCCGCTATCCGCGGGGCGAGGGGCGCGGGGTGGATATGCCCGAGCGGGGCGAAATTTTACCGATTGGTAAAGGGCGGTTGATCCGTGAAGGCAGCCGCGTCGCGATCCTGTCGTTCGGCACCCGTCTGGGCGAAGTCCTGACTGCGTGTGAGGCGCTTGAGGCCAAGGGGATCAGCCCGACCGTTGCCGATGCCCGTTTTGCCAAGCCGCTGGACCATGACCTCATCCTGAAACTGGCGACGGACCATGAGGCGCTCATCACCATCGAGGAAGGCGCGATCGGTGGCTTTGGCAGTCACGTCGCGCAGTTGCTGGCCGACGAAGAGGTGTTCGACCACGGGCTCAAGTTCCGGTCGATGGTGCTGCCCGATATCTTCATCGATCAGGCCAGCCCGCAGGCGATGTACGATGTCGCCGGGATGAACGCCGAACATATCGAGAAGAAGGTTCTCGACGTGCTTAGCGTGGCATCGATTGGCAAGCGGGCCTAGAAAATCCCCGTAATCAGGGCGACGACGACGGCAAGCGACAATCCAAGGACTGCATATCCGCCGATCAGAACATACCCATCGCGCACCATGAGCGCGAAGGCGATGAGGGCTACACCGGTTGCGCTGATCGAGGTGAACATCGGTAGGATTTCGAGGAACGGCCAGGTCGCTGCGACGACCATAACGGCCAGCAACGCAATCCTGTCCATCGGTGCTGCGGTCAGAAAGCGCAGCCGGTGACGGCTGTTCCGGTCCAGCCAGGCGGCGGGCTTGCGGAGATAGTTGACCGCGCGTTTCAGTTGCGGGCCACTGAGCCGCCGGCTTGCAAGAAACCTGGGCAGCCAGAGATGGTCACGACCAAAGAACGCCTGAATCGAGATCGTGAGGATGACCAGCCCGCCAATGGTGGGCATGAGCGGAATAATCGACAGGGGCGACACAAGGATCAGCGCTGGCACCAGAAGGGCTGCGCCGAAAGACCGTGCGCCGACCCGGTCGAGCATTTCTTGAATCGTCAGTCCTTCATGGGCGTCATGGTGCCGGATCTCGGCTCCGGTGGCGGGGTTGTCGGGATCAAGCGTGTCAAGAAGGGTGGTCAGGGATCGTGGAGCGCCCTCGTTGGGAGTCACGGTCCAGCCTGCTCTTCTGCAAGAATTGCCGCGAGACCGGCTTTATAATCCGGGTATTTCAGCGCGACACCGAGGTCCGCTTTGATCCGGTCGTTCCGAACCCGTTTGCTTTCGGCATAGAAACTGCGTGCCATCGGCGACAGCTCGGCTTCGTCGAACGGCAATTCCGGGGGTGCATCGACACCCAGCAGTGTCGCGGCATGGAGGATCACGTCCTGCGGCGGGGCAGGGTCGTCATCGCACAGGTTATACGCCGTGCCCGGTTTGGGGTGCAGCATCGATGCTTCTAGCACCTGCGCGATGTCTTCGACATGGATGCGGCTGAACACCTGACCGGGTTTGATGATGCGGCGGGCGGTTCCGTCGCGGACCTTGGAGAACGGGCCGCGTCCGGGGCCGTAGATGCCAGCAAGCCGGAAGATATGCAGCGGCAGGTCTGGAATTGCGGCCCATGCCGCCTCGGCACGTACGCGGCGGCGGCCACGTTCAGTGACCGGGGTCAAGGGCGCGCTTTCATCCACCCAATCACCTTGCGCATCCCCGTAGACGCCTGTGGTCGAGAGGTAGCCGACCCAGTCAAGCCGCTTGGCCTGTGCGGCGATATCCGTCTTGAGCAGAGCCAGCGTCGGGTCGCCATCTTCGGTCGGGCCAGCGGAGACAAGCACATGGCTCGCGTTTTCGAGCCATGGCAGGATCGCATCCCGGTCCCATAGAAGAGGTGTGATCCCTTGGGCGTGAAAGTCTTTGAATTTGTCGAGGTCGCGCGTTGTGCCCGCGATTTTCCAGCCCTTCGGCAGGAGACGCCGGGCGAGAAATGCCGCGCTATACCCGTGGCCAAGAGAAAGTAATGTGTAATCCATGAAGTGAAATTGGTACAGATAAACCCAAAACCAAGTGGGTCAGCTGCCGACCCACGCAAATTTTAACGTTCAAGACGCGTAATCGGATCCCTCGGCATCCAGAATTTTTTTCAGCTCGGACAGATGGCGCGCGTCCTGCTCGGGGTAGCCCTCAAGTTCCCGGGCGGTTTTTTCTGCGATCTCATCGGACAGAACCTTGAGCGGCTGTCCAGTTTGAAGCGCGCGAATGTACGTTTCGGCGGCGCGTTCGAAATAGTAGAGCCGGTTGAACGTATCGGCCACGCTGTTGCCGATCACCATGACGCCATGGTTGCCCATGATCATCACCTTCTGTTTGGGATCGGTGAAGAGCTGTGCGCAGCGTTCGCCCTCGTCCTCGAAGGCAAGGCCGCCATACTGCGTGTCGATCACATAGCGGTTGAAGAAGGTGGCGCAATTCTGGTCGATGGGCGGCAGACGCGGGTCTTGCAAACAGGCCAGAACGGTTGCGTGGATCGAATGCACATGCATCGCACAGCGGGCATGCGGACAATGGCGGTGCAAGCCGCCATGCAGGCCCCAGGCGGTCGGGTCGGGTGCGTTCGGCCTGTTGAGCGTGTCGGGATCGTTGGCATCCACGACCAGCAGGTCGCTCGCCTTGATGCGCGAAAAGTGCATCTGGTTTGGGTTCATCAGGAACCGGGTGCCGTCATCATTGATCGAAAGGCTGAAATGGTTGGCAACGCCCTCGTGCATGTTGAGCCGCGCCGTCCACCGGAAAGCGGCTGCAAGATCAACGCGTTCCTGCCAATGCTCGATATTGGGGGCGAGTTGCGTGACAGACATGTGGGCCTCCTGTTGTTGCGGCCAGAGCATGCGTTTCACAGTCTAAAGTCAAGCGGTCTGTGTGGTTGTCAGAGCGGGCGTGATGGCACCCATGCGTATCCATCCGCGCAGAGCAGATAACATTCGCGCAGGCCGTGAGGTTTGTCTGTCGGAGGCTGGAGCACTGTAAATCCGTTCTCTTCGGCCATCTCAGCGGCGCGATCCGGGTCGGTGTCGTAGAGCCGGATTTCCAGACCTGCGCCCCGCGGCGGCAGTTCCGGCAGAAGGCCAAGCAGAGGGTTGCTGCCGTAAGTGCCATCGGAATGGACCTGAAACACCTGATCACCATAGCGCAGGATAGCGAAGTCATCGGACAGCCGGTGTGCTGTCATTCCGAACACGGTGCAAAGCTGCGTGACCATGCGGCGAACATCCCGTGTCAGCAGATTGAGGCCGATCCCTCGAAGTCTGGCGCCGAAGGCACCGGCGGACACTGTTTCGTAGTCCATCTATACTTTCCAAATTCCGGTGATTGCGGGCAGCTTGATCCCGTGCCATTGACCTGTCAACCTGCGCCCAAGGCAGGACAAGACCCAAGAAAGGCTGTGCATGCAGGACCGTTCGATCAATCTCGACATTCTGACACCGGACGTCCCGGCACCCCGGAGGTTCGAAGATGCCAAGGCCGCGGTGGATCGACTTTGCGAGCTGTATGATATGTCCACGCGGTTCCTGTGCGACAGCTTTCGGACCGCGATGCAGCAGCGTCATCCCGGTGTGCGCTATCGTGCGTTTTATCCCGAAGTTCGGTTCACGACGACGACCTTTGCCAAGGTGGACAGCCGTTTGAGCTTTGGCCATGTGGCACATCCGGGGACTTATGCCGCGACAATCACGCGCCCCGATCTGTTCCGGCATTACCTTGAACAGCAATTGTCCCTGTTGATGGAAAATCACAATGTTCCGGTCGAGGTTGGGGTGTCTGATACACCGATGCCGGTGCATTTCGCGGTGGCCAACGACGCAGCCATCTCGGTGCCGCAGGAAGGTGCAGCCGATTTCATCCTGCGCGACGTGTTTGACGTGCCGGATTTGGCGACGACGAACGACGATATCGTCAACGGCGTGGCCAAACCCGCGCCGGACGGGACGGAACCGTTGGCGCCCTTCACCGCGCAGCGGGTGGATTATTCGCTCGCGCGCCTGTCGCATTACACGGCGACCGATCCGCATCATTTCCAGAACCATGTTCTGTTCACCAACTACCAGTTCTACGTGGCCGAGTTCGAAGCCTATGCGCGGGCTCAGTTGGCCGATCCGAACAGCGGCTACACAAGTTTCGTCAGCACCGGGAATGCCGAGATTTTCGACGCGGACGCACCCTTGCCTGCGGTCGACAAGATGCCCCAGATGCCGACCTACCACCTCAAGCGTAAAGGTGGTGCTGGGATCACTCTGGTGAATATCGGGGTTGGGCCGTCGAACGCCAAGACGGCGACCGACCATATCGCGGTGCTGCGACCCCATGCGTGGCTGATGGTTGGCCATTGCGCGGGTCTGCGCAATTCGCAAAGCTTGGGCGACTTCGTGCTGGCTCATGCCTATCTGCGTGAAGATCGGGTGCTGGATGACGATCTGCCCGTCTGGGTGCCGATCCCGGCGCTGGCTGAAATCCAGATCGCATTGGAGCGCGCGGTTGCCGCGGAAACGCAGCTCGAAGGCTATGACCTCAAACGCATCATGCGGACGGGGACGGTGGCCAGCGTGGACAACCGCAACTGGGAACTGCGTGACCAGCGCGGCCCTGTGCAGCGTTTGAGCCAAAGCCGCGCCATTGCACTTGATATGGAAAGCGCCACGATTGCCGCCAATGGGTTCCGGTTCCGGGTGCCCTACGGCACGCTGCTTTGCGTCAGCGACAAGCCGTTGCATGGCGAATTGAAGCTGCCCGGCATGGCGTCGGATTTCTACAAGACGCAGGTGGCGCGGCACCTGATGATCGGTATTCACGCCATGGAACACCTGCGCGAGATGCCCCTTGAACGCATCCACAGCCGGAAGCTGCGCAGCTTTGAGGAAACCGCGTTCCTCTAGGCGATTCTGTCTTTTCGACGCCGAATGTCGGTTTTGCCTTGATGCAGGGTCAATAAACCTGCGGAAATCGGCCAAAAAAGCTGAAAAACGTGAGGGAAAGCCCTACCAACCGTTGTGTTTCCCCTCAATATACGGTTAGTTTTTGCACACGAGGCCCAAGATCGGGCAGTTAAGGAGACCACGAAATGGCGAAACCAATGACCAAGACCCAGCTTGTGGCCGCTCTGGCCGAAGAAATGGGCAGCGACAAGAAAACAGCCGGAGCCGCACTGGACGCTGTAACCAGCATCATCACCAAGGAAGTTGCAGGCGGCGGTGCCGTCACAATCCCGGGTGTTGGCAAGATCTACTGCCGCGAGCGCCCTGAGCGCATGGTCCGCAACCCGGCCACCGGCGAGCAGTTCAAGAAAGAAGCCGACAAAGTGGTCAAGATGACCATTGCGAAGGCCCTCAAGGACAGCGTGAACGGCTGATCCGACCTCCGGACTTACCTGAAAGGCCGCTCGTTCGAGCGGCCTTTTGCGTTTCTGGGCTCAGGATTTCGGCGTGCTGTGTTCTTCGTCCAGCGCGGTATCGAGTTTGCCTTCCTCAATGCCTTCGTTTTTCCAAAGCGGCACACCGGTCGACACAACCGAGCGGCCCATCATGTGAGCGCCGATCGGGGCGGTGAGCAGGATGAACAGCACGATGGCGATCACCCGGATGATGATGTCCGACGTGCCGAAGATCACCGCACAGGACAGCAGGATCAGCCCGCAGGCCAGGGTGCCGATCTTGGTTGACGCGTGCATGCGCAGCAGCACGTCAGGCAACCGGATAATGCCAAGCCCGCCGATCACGGCAAAAAAGCCGCCGAGGATGATCAGGGAACCTGCGATGATCTCACTCATGGTGTGACCTTTCTCTGCTGCGTTCGGTGTTGCGTTCGGCAAAGCGGGCAAGGGCGACCGTCGCAAGGAAACCCACCAGCGCTAGCACCAGTGCGACATCAAGGAAGGCGGGCGTGCCATAGCGGATGGCGGCAAGGCCACAGAAGGCGACGATGGCGACGGTCATGAAATCCAGCGCCACGACGCGGTCCTGCAAGCTTGGCCCCTTGATCAAACGGACGAAGGCCAGCGCGACGGAAAACACGACACACATGAAGCCGATCTCAAGGCTGATTTCGAGAAATCCATCCATCACGCGCCCTCCACGGCATCAATCACCCAACGCTCCATCCCGTCTTTCAGGCTTTTGCGCAGGGCATCGGGGTCATCGGCAAACATTGCATGCACTAGCAGCGTTTTTCGGTCCTCGCTGACGTCAAGGCTCAGCGTACCGGGGGTCAGCGAGATCAGGTTGGTGACCAGCAGTATCCCCGTGTCGGTTTTGACGTCGAGCGGCACCTCGATGATCGCCGGGCGCGACCGGTGTTTAGGGGTCAGAATGTCGAAAGCGACCTCGATGCTGGAGACGATCAGTTCATAGTGGAACATGATGACCAGCTTGATCCACGCCGTGACGCGCCGAAAATAGGTGCTTGTCCCGATCAACGGCTGGATCAGCCAGAGCGCGCCGTAGCCGATCACAAAGCCGGTGATCAGTCCGACCAGCGAGACGGACCCCGTAAACGCGACCCAGGCGATGGCGAGGATGATGTTCAGTCCAAAGGTGTTCATGGCTGCTCTCCCAAAACGGCCGTGATGTAGGCTGTCGGGTCAAGAAGTTGCGCGGCAGAGGCTTCGGCGAATTGCACGAAAGGTTCGGGCATGACGCCGATCATCACGGTCAGCACAGCGAGCCCCGCAATCGGGATCAGCATCGCAGCGCGGTCGCGGTAGCTGAGCGATGACAGTTTCGGCTCGATCCCGTCGGGATGCGGTTCCCAGAACGCCTGCGCCCAGATCTTGGTCATGGAGTAGATGGTCAGCAGACCCACGGCAAGCGCGATGCCCGCGATGATCCAGCCCTGTACGTCGAGCGCCGCCTTGACCAGCAGGAACTTGGCCCAGAAGCCCGAGAGCGGCGGGAAGCCTGCAAGCGAAAAGGCTGGGACGACAAAGAGCACGGCCAGAAGGGGCGCGGATTTGTACAGGCCGCCGATCCGCGACAGCTCGGTTCCGCCCGCGATGCGCTGGGCGACGCCCGCGATCAGGAACAGGTTCGCCTTCACCACGATGTGGTGCACGAGGTAGAACACCGCGCCGACGATGGCGAGCGGGGTCAGAAGCGCCAGGCCAAGGATCATGTAGCCGATCTGGCTGACGATGTGGAACGACAGGATCTTGCGCATGTTGGATTGTGCGGCCGCGCCCAGAACGCCAACAACCATGGTCAGGCCCGCGACCCAGAGCAGGATCGTGTGCGTAAAGGCGGTGTCATGGTCGAACACCAGCGTGAACATGCGCAAGAGGGCGTAGACGCCGACCTTGGTCAGCAGTCCTGCGAACACCGCAGACACGGAAAAGGCGGGGGTGTGGTAGGAAGCGGGCAGCCAGAAGAAGAGCGGGAAGACCGCCGCCTTGACGCCGAACGCGATCATGAAGAGGACCGCAACGATGGTCAGGAGCCGTTGATCAGCGCCGTCCACCGCACTGGCCAGATCGGCCATGTTGAGCGTGCCTGTCATGCCGTAAAGCAGGCCGATCCCGGTCAGGAACATGATCGTGGACACAAGGTTCAGCGCCACGTATTTCACGCCACCGTCGATCTGCTCGGGGCGTCCGCCCAGCACCAGAAGGCCGAAGGACGCGATCAGCATCACTTCGAACCAGACATAGAGGTTGAAAAGGTCACCGGTGATGAACGCGCCGACCACACCTGCGATCAGCATGTTGAAGAGCGCGTGATAGCCCAGACGCTCCATCCCTTCGTCGACATCGGCGATGGCGTAGATCGATACGGCCACCGCGACGATGGCGGTGATCAGGACCATTACGGCAGACAGAAGATCGGCCACCAGCGTGATCCCGAACGGCGCGGGCCAGTTGCCCATCTGCCCGGCGATCACGCCCTCGCGCAGGACGGTGTTCATCAGGGCGATGGAAGCGATCAGCAGGACGGATGATCCGGCCACGGAAATCCAGCGTCCCAAGGGGCTTTGCCGTGTCAGGAAGGCAAGGACAGCCGTCAGGAAAGGGATGACGACGGGAAGTGCAAGAAGCCAGCTCACTTAGGTGCCTCCTCGGGTTCGGCCAGGCGCATATCGTCCGGCGTCAGGGAATTCAGGGTCGTCCACGCGCGGAAGACCAGAACAATGGCAAAGGCAAACAGGCCAAAGCCTATCACGATGGCGGTCAGCACCAAGGCTTGCGGCAGGGCGTTGGCCACATCGACGAGCGGCGCATCGGCTCCTTCGGGGATCAGCGGCGGCGCGCCATCGGTCAGGCGACCCGAGACAAAGATCGTCAGGTTCGCGGCGTTCGAGATCAGCACGAGGCCGAAGATGAACCGCAGAAGGTGGTTCGACAGCATCAGATAGACCGCCGCCGCGACCAGAACGCCGATGGTGATGGCAAAGAGAAACTCCATCAGATTTCCTCCTCCATGGCGAAGACAAGGGTGAGGATCGACCCGAAGACCACGAGGTAGACGCCGATGTCGAAGACCAGCACCGACGACAGGGGCAGACCCTTTTCGGTCTCGGTCGCACCGATGAACAACCATTGCCCGGTGAAAAGTGCGTCGCCGAAGATCGCTGCAAATAACCCGACGGCAAGGGCAATGCCCAGCCCCCAGATCGCGATGGTCTGTGGCATCACACGCAGCGCCGCGCGGGCGTCCTGAGTGCCGCAAGCGATGGCGTAAAGGACAAAGCCGGTGGCCCCGGTCAGCCCACCGATGAAGCCGCCACCGGGTTCGTTGTGGCCGCGCAGCATCATGTAGAACGAGAACACAAGCAGCAGACCGGCAAGGTAGCGCGTGCCGACGCGCAGGATGACGGAATTCATTTCTGGTCTCCTTTGCGTGTTGTGCGCAGCAGCGCGTAAGCCGACAGGGCGGCGATCACGACCACGGCTATCTCTCCGAATGTGTCGAGCGCGCGGAAGTCCACGAGGATGACGTTGACGATGTTGCGCCCGTAGGCTTCGGGCCAGCTTGTCGCTTCGAAATAGTCGGTCAGGCGCAGGTCAAGCGGGCTGGAGACCACGGCGATCAGCGTGAGCGAAACGGCAACGCCAACGGCAATGGAGAGCACCGCACGGCCCGGGCGGAACTCGGCCTTGGGCAGTGAGGGCAGGCGCAGCATGACGACCGCCACCAGCACGACGATCAGCGTTTCGACCAAAAGCTGGGTGATCGCCACGTCAGGGGCGCTGAACACGATGAAGATCAGCGCGATGCCGATACCGACGACGCCAAGGGCCGCAATCCCCGCGATGCGCGAATTGGTGACCAGTGCCAGCAACGCGCCCGCGATGGTCAGCAGGGCAATCGAGGTGTGCTTCCACTCTACATCGGACAGATCGACGGCGATCATCGGCATACCCGTGTAAACCAGCGTCAGCAGGATACCGGCCGCAATGGTCAGGAACGTGCCGAAGAGATAGCTGGAGAGTTTGCCGTTTTGCACAAGCTGGGTTTGCCACTTTGCAAAGCGCTTGAGGCCATCAAGGAAGCTGTCCCAGCCTTTGTCGAGATTGGGGATCGCTTGGAACCCCTGTTCGAGCTTCGCACGCAGTTGGACGTGAAACTTGTAGAACAGCAGGCCCAAAATGAAAGTGGCGATGCTGAGGAACAGGGGCACATTGATCCCAGCCCAAAGCTTCAGTTCTTTCGCCTCACCGATTTCGCCGGTCAGCGAAATCACGGTCGGGTTGATCAGCGCGACTTGCAGCAGGTCGGGGTAGACACCGAACACTGCGCCAAGGCTGGCAAGGATGATCGGTCCGGCCCACATCTGCCAGGGCGCTTCGCGGGGGGATTGCCCGGAGGGCACGCTGCCCTGCCAGAATGGGCGGAAGGCGACGACCCCTGCCACGGCGAGCATGAGCGCGTTCGACAGGAGCGCGGCACCGGCCACCAACAGAGGCTCGGAAGCCACAGCAATCGCACCTGCGTATTTCAGTTCCTTGCCGATGAAGCCAAGGAACGGTGGGAAGCCCGCCATCGACAAGGCGGCCAAGGCTGCGGCGACGGCGGTGATCGGCATGATCCGTCCCAAACCGCCCAATTGGTCGGTCTCGCGCGTGCCTGTGGAGAGGTCGATGCAGCCGACAACAAGGAAGAGCGACGCTTTATAGAGCGAATGCACGATCAGGAAGGTCGCGAAGGCGGTCATGGCGTAGCCCGACTCCTGCCCCAGAAAGAGCGTGAGTGTGCCGAGCGCCATGAGTGTCGTGTAAGCCAGCGCCTGCTTGAGGTTGGTCTGGCGCAGCGCAAGCAGGCTGGCAAAGACTGCTGTCACCGCACCAAGGATCGTCAGCGTCCAGAGCCAGACATCTGTGCCGGACATCGCAGGGTGCATCCGCGCCATGACGTAGACGCCTGCTTTGACCATCGTGGCCGAGTGCAGGAACGCGCTGACGGGCGTGGGTGCTGCCATCGCGTTGGGCAGCCAGAAGTGGAACGGCACCTGCGCGGATTTCGTGAAGGTGCCCGCCAGCAGCAGGATCAGGATCGGCAGGTACATGGCGTGCTCTTTGAGCGCGCTGCCCTGCGCGATGATGCCGGAAATGCTGGTGGTGCCGGACGCTGCGGCCAACAGGATCAACCCGGCGAGGAAGGCCAACCCGCCCGCTCCGGTGACAAAGAGAGCTTGCAACGCGTTGCGACGGCTTTTCTCGGTCTCGTGCGAAAACCCGATCAGCATGTACGACGTAAGCGTCGTCAGTTCCCAGAACACGAAGAGCAGGATCAGGTCGTCGGCCAGCACCAGTCCCAGCATCGATACCATAAAGGCGGTCAGAAACAGCGCAAACCGGGCATATTGTGGATGCCCGGCGAGGTAAGTGTTGGAATAGAGCAGCACCAGCGTGCCGATGCCGGAGATGAGCAGCGAGAACGTCAGGCTGAGACCGTCAACCAGAAAGGCCAGTTCGATACCAAGCGAGGGAATCCACGGGATCGAGACCCGAATGACCTCGGTCGCGGCGATGGTTGGCACCATGGACGCAAAATAGACAAAGAGCGCAGCGGCAAAGACGACAGGGACAATCCCGGTCAGCCCGTTGCCGCGCGTGTCGGTTGGAAATCCGCCAGCCATCAGTGGAGTCCTCCTGCGGGTCCAGCGCCGATCGGAGTGACGAAGCCGGGGGCTTTCGCGGTCAGGACCGAGCAACTGACATGGTTGAGAATGGTTTCTGCGGTGTCGCCGATGAACAGCCCGGCAACCCCTGTGCGGGTCAGCGTGCCCATGACTATGGTGTCGATGCTTTCGGCGGTCACATGTTCGGGGATCACGTCACCGGCAACCCCCTTGATGTGCAGAACGCGCATGATGTCGTCATAGTCCGAGAAGCCAGAGACAAGGTCCTGCAACCTTGATTTGCTGTCGTCCTGTGCCTTGGCGACAAGGCGGTCGATGTCTTCCTCGGGGATATTGGCCAATCCATGCCGCAGTGTCGCTTCTTCCTGAAGGCGCCAGACATTCATCACGTCAAGCTTGGCTCCGTCATTGCGGGCCAAAGACGTGGCCAAGTTCCATGATCATGCGGTTCAGGCTGTCGCGGTTCGGGTCGGTCGGATCAGGGTCAACGGCAACCAGAATGCGTTTGGCTTGTGGTTCAGAGGCTGCGTTCAGCACCCAGATCGGACAGGGGCATTTGCGCAAGAGATGCATGTCCGCGCCGGGCAGGAACCGCCGCCCCGCAGCGCGATGCGCCCCCTTGATGACGATGTCATGCCCGTCCCGCAGGACTTGCCGGATGATTTCGATGAACGGCGTGCCGATCAGAAGCTTCGTTTCGACCGCGATCCCATGATTGCGCAGGGCTTGCGCACGGTCTTCAAGCTTCATGCGATGAACGGCAATCACCGTTTCACCGATCTCTGAATTGCCGAGGCCGGGGATCATGGAAAACAGGCGCGACACGTCATTTGAGCCACCGCTGTCAATGGTGGAGACCATCGTGACACGGGCCTGATTGAGGGCCGCAAGCCAAATCACGCGCTCCAACGCAAGTTCATATGCGCTGTGTTCATCACACACGAAAAGAATGTTCTCGAACCTGTGCACGTCTGCGCGCTCCCTCACCAATGCAACGAGATAGGGCGCGTTTCTCATTGACCAAATCGAAAATAATCGCCTAATTGATAGAAATTAACTATCAAGAGCGATGATTTGCCGAGCCTGCAGCAACTTCGATATCTCGTGGCGGTCGCGGACCAGCTGCATTTCAGACGTGCGGCGGAATCCTGCAATGTGACCCAGCCGACGCTGAGTGCACAGATCAAAGAGCTGGAGATGCGATTGGGTACGAGCCTTGTTGAACGCAGTCGGTCGAAAGTGATGATGACCCCGGCGGGCAAGGAGATTGCAGAGCGTGGGCGGCGCATCCTGCGGGAAGTGGCCGAAATCCACACCATCGCCAAATCCGGGCAAAGCGTGTTGAGTTCGGTTATCCGAATTGGTGTGGTTCAGACAGTCGGATCGTACTTCCTGCCGCTGGTGATCCCGGATTTGCACCAGGAATACCCAAAACTTGGCCTCTATATCCGGGAAGGCTTGCCGGATGTTCTGTTGCGCAGTCTGGAGGATGGCGCGCTGGACCTGCTCTTCTTTCCATTGCCGGTCAACCGGGTTGAACTTGATAGCCTTTCCCTGTTCCGTGAGCCGATCCAGGTAGTGATGCCGTGGGATCATCGGTTGGCGCAAGAGCCCGAAATCGACCCTGTCATGCTGCGCGGAGAGACCATTCTTTCGCTGGAACCGGGACACAGGCTGCACGAACTGGTGCGATCCATCTCGGAAGACTACGGTGTGGACCTGTCGCATGATTACGAAGGCACCAGCCTTGATACGCTTCGGCAGATGGTGGCGACAGGGATGGGATTGTCACTGATGCCCGCGCTCTACGTGAAATCCGAAGTGGCGCATCAGGATATCGTCGTCGCGCGGCCGTTTCGCGGAACGGCACCGTCGCGCACCATCGGGATGGTCTGGCGCAAGGGAACCTCGCGCGAAAAGGAATTCCGGCTGTTGTCGGCTTTCATCTGTCGATCGCTCACGGCACGCGCACCCGAGATCACCGTCTTGGGTGACGTGTCGCGTTGATCAGCTCAGGCGTATTTCAGCAGCTTTTCGACCGTCTTGTTCCGTCGTTTCTGTGTCGACTGAGCATTTGTGCCCCATTCCTGCCTGTCCGCCAGCGAGGCGGGTGCTTCGAAATCGAACGGAACCTTGGATAAATCCTTGTTCATCATCTCGATCAATTCGAACACCGGCTCGGATGCGCGGCGGCGCTTTTCCGAGAACTGAAGAGACAAGGCGATCAATCGGCGACTGTTGTACGGCGACATGTAGAAGTTTCGCCAGAGTGCCGGGAAGGACGACCCAATCGAGGCGTTGGAAAAAACCTCAAGGAACATGAAGTCAGCGGCCTTTTCCATGGCGGCATCCGGCAAAGTCGATTGCCACGCGACGAAATCTTCGCGGAACCGATCCGCGATCATACTGCTGAAGTCAGAGCGCGGCACGATAAACAAGCGTTCGATTTGCCAATCCGGATCGCGCCATTCGGATTCCGGACGGAAGACATAGACCGCCCGAAGAAGGTCAGTCTGATGTCCGCGCAGGATCACGTTGCCTTCTGGGACGCCACGGATCACGCCATTCTGGTACTCTTTGGGCGGTGACGCAGGTGCCCCGAATGTGAGTTCGTAGGCATGCCGGTTCAGGCGGACTTCGTGGCGTGCGATGCCGAAATCCCGTTTGTCATGGATTTCATGTTCGACATTGCAGACGCGGCACAACTCTGCCGCGATGGCGGCATCGCGCCGGGTCGCGTAGTTGTTGATGTGGGTGTAGAACTGCTTGATCTTGCTTCGATGTTCCCCCGCGAAGGCGAGTATCAACCGACTGTCGATGCCGCCGGAAACAGGAAGGGAGCAGGGATATGCCTCTGCAATCGCGCCAATATTGGCGCGGGCGGTTTCGATGATTTCGCGGTAGACCTTGGTCGGGTCTTCGGCTTCGGGTGTGAAGCTGACATCGCGCGGCCAGAAGCGTGTGGATTCGAGCGTTGTCAGATCAAGGTAATGGTTCGGGTTCAGCCGGTGTACGTCTTTGTCGGCGGTGTGAAACAGTGTCAGCCTGCCGCCAAGGTCGCGGATCACGTCGAAATCGTATTTCGGGTGAGGCCGCAGCGGTCTCTTGATGGCGAGCATCGTCGAGGAGGCAACATACCCGTCTTCAGGATTATAGACCGCGCCAATCATACCGACAGGGTCGGTGTAAAGCCGCGGACCGCCCGATGCATCGACGACAAATGCAAAGCGACCTGCCGCATCATTGAGCCATGTCTCGAACCGGGTCCAGAAGCTCTTGGTGGTTTTCCTGAAGGGCAGTTTGAGCGTTTCCGGCGTCTGCTGCGCGTCCATTCCGACGGCGATACCAAGCACATAACCGATCGTGGAGCCAGCTGCGTCGCGCAGTTCGCGCAGCGGTAAATCCTTGCCGGTATACAGTTTCAGATCGCCGATCGTGCTTTCCTTAAAGCCCTCAATCGCCTCAGTTGATCGCGAAATGACGTATTGATACCGGAACCGTTCGGCAAATTGCCCGTACCGATAGCTCCACAGTTCTTGTGCCTGAAACATAGCCTGCTGCCGCCAATAACATTTTTCTTGAATAGTGGCACAGTGATTCGTTTGGCGAAACAGTATTTTCGATGGCACAGGTCAATGCTGAGGAGCTGTGCATTTTCTCCCACGAAGTTAGTGCTCTCGAGTGATATGCTGCCAACCTCAACAACATCTGAAAAGTGTCGAGCACTTAGCTATAGCCGGCGAAGGTTCAATATCTCCAACCGCTGTTCTGTGTCACTGTGCTGATTGCACCGTTGCCCGCTGTACAAAGCTTGGCGGACTCATAGCTTTCCCAAACAAGTTGATCCTCGAAACGGATCGCGAGCCCCAAATCGACTGTAGATTCGGCTGGGATCGGTGTAAGCGAGCCGAGGAAATCTCGCATAGCCCCAAGGCTTCTAATCGACAGGTTTATGCCACCGCCCGGCGGAGCCACGCCACGGCCTTTCTGGAAGGCGAGGTCTTCTTGCAATCTGTTGTTTTCGATGATTCCTGTAGTTTGGCTTCGAAACCGCTGCACAGCTCCTTTGGTATGCGCAAACCCATCGGGCTCCATGAAGTGGACGACGCCGTCAACGCCCCACGAAAATTGTTTGCCAAGTACTGTAATCTTACTTCCGTTCTTTGCGGGGATGTCCTTAATTTGAAGCCAAAGGCCGCCGTTGAAGTTGACAAAGCGCCAAGAGAGCGGGACGCAGGCCCAAGCTGACATCGCCCCTACTCCGTAAACTTCCTGCCATTCGTACCAGATGCCAGCGCCAATACCCGCACCGACGGGCGTGCCGAACATAAATAGTCGACCTTGAACAAGGCAATTCAGGCTGTGACGGGTGTGTATAGCGGCTGATTGCGGGGAGCTTTGGTTTCCAAATTTTGGATTGCGTTGAGAATAGCAGCGAGCAGATAGACCAAAAGAGACCTGAGATACCT
>NZ_JAEPMO010000235.1 GCF_017643905.1 Marivita sp. | reverse complement strand
GAATTGTCGGTCAAGATGCCCTGGGTCGACATCCGCATTCGCGAGATGGCCGAAGTGGCCGACCGGCTCGAGGCCATGACCCACCGGCGCAGCATGAAAAGCCACACACCGATGGACGGGCTGCCGCTCGACGATCAGGCGATGTATCTCTGCGTATTCCGGCATCCGCTTGACGCGCATTTTTCGTACCGCAAGCATGTGCGGAACTCACCTCTGTCCTTTTTCAACATGTGGTATCCTCAGGATGACGCCGACGGGGTAACATTTCGCCGGTTTCTGGATGGCGGGGCAGAAGGGTTCGATGCTGATGCGATGCCGCTTGCGCATATCCTCCGGCACTACACGGCAGCCAAGGCCGTTGCCGATCGGCCCAATGTGGCGCTGTTCCATTATGCCGACATGAAGCGAGACCTGTCGGGGACCTTTGCCAAAGTGGCTGACCTTCTCGGCATATCGCATTCTGCTGAATTGATGGAGCGTCTCGTTCAGGTGGCCACATTCGACAACATGAAGGCCCATGCGGACCGCTATGCGCCCTCGGGCGGCAAGGGGTTCATGAAATCGGACTCAGACTTCTTTCACAGCGGCACCAACGGGAAATGGCATAGCAAGCTGACCGAGGCCGAACTGGCTGCCTATGACGCGATGATGGATGCGCATCTGTCGCCAGAGGATCGCGCCTGGCTCGAGTTCGGATCGGACAGCGAGAACGCCCGGTCATAACCGCCTTCCCGGCGTGGTTCCTGCCGACGCCCTTTCGTGGAAATTGGAACTGTAAGGATGAAACCGACATCCGGGTCGCGGATTGGCGGGATGGGTGCACGGAAACGGTCAGTCTGCATGCATGACTGTTTCGACACATCCAGCCGGGCGGCCAATGTCCCGCACGCTCCAAGGCATCGTCTGCGTGATCGCTGGCATGGTGCTGTTTGTCGGGCAGGACTTGTTGATGAAGGGCATGCTCACGACCTATCCGGTGTGGATGCTGATCTTTGTCCGTTCGGTCATGGCTTTGCTGACCCTGCTGCCATTGGTGCTTTGGCTGGGTGCGCCGCACCGCATCTATACGCCGTTTTGGCCGTGGTATCTGGCTCGGGCGGTTCTGTTCGCCGGCGGTTTTGCGATGTTCTACGCGGCCTTTCCCTTTATGGGACTGGCCGAAGTCACCACCCTCTTTTTCGCGGCGCCTCTGATGACGGCAACCTTGGCGGCGGTGTTCCTGCAGGAAAAGATCGGGATACACCGCGTTCTTGCCTTGCTGGTCGGATTCGCTGGCGTTGTGATCGCGGTGAATCCGACGGGCGGCAATTTCGGCTGGATCTCGATACTGCCGGTGATGACCGCGCTGACCTACGCCATCAGCCAGACCATTGTGCGGAAAATCGGAGAGCAGGACACATCGCTTGTCATCGGGCTTTATACGATCTCTTTGTCGGGTGTGGTGATCATCCCGATCGGCTTTGCGGTGACGCAGGTGATCGAGATCACTCCGGACCTGATCCATCTGCGCATGAGCTGGCCTGTTCCGGCCCTTGACGGGCTTGGTATGCTCGCGCTTTTGGGCGGCATCGGGACCGTGGCCTACACACTTGTCTCGCGCGCCTACCAGATCGCGAGTGCAAGCGTGATCGCGCCGTTCGACTACAGTTACCTGCCGCTTGCCGCGCTTTTCGGCTACCTCGTCTGGGGTGAAGTTCCGCACTTTACCACCTTTGTCGGCATGGTTCTGATTGTGAGCAGCGGCATGTACACCGCCTATCGCGAGTTGCGGATCGAGCGAGAGGTCAATGACATCCCGCCGACTGCGGAAACCGTCTTTACACCCGGTGCGCCGGCTGTGGTTCTGGTGGATGCGCTGGATGCCGAGGCGGTTGATCCTGACGGTCAGGTGCCTGCCCGCGAGTGACGTCTTGGCGCGTCAGGCGCTTTTGATCGCCATCCCGATCCGACCGATCACGAAATCCATGAACAGCCGGGTTTTTGGCTCCTGCCTGCGCCGATGGGTGAACAGGCAGGCCATCTGCACCGGGACCGGGGGCGTGTCCTTGGCCACAACGATCAGCCGCCCGGCGCGCAGGTGGTCTGCGACCTCGAACACCGGTTTGAGAGCGATGCCCTGACCATCGAGCGCCCAGTCGGTCAGCACGTCGCCATCGTCGGACTCAAAGCGCCCCCGGACCTTGAACCGCTTAGGGCCATCAGGGGTTTGCAGCCGCCATTGGAACTCGGTCGCGCCGGGAAAGCGCAGGTTCAGGCATTCATGGTTCTGGCTCAGCAGGTCGTCGCCGGAATTCGGCATGCCGCGCGCCTTGATGTAGTCGGGGGCGGCGCAAAGCACGCGGTCGACATCGGCGATCTTGCGGATGCGTAGCGTGCTGTCCTCGGGCTCGCCCAGAAACACGGCAAGGTCGAGGCCTTCGGTGGTGAGGTCAACCTTACGGTCGGTGAGGCGCAACCGTACGGAGACCTCTGGGTATTGTTCGATGAAGGCGGGCACCTGCGGTGCGATCAGGCGGCGGCCAACGCCGAGGGGGGCGGCGACGTAGATCGACCCACGGGGTTTTTCGGTGATGTCGACCACCTGCGCCTCGGCCGCCTCGACCGCTTCGAGCACTTCGACGGCACCAGCGTAGAACAGCCTGCCCTGTTCGGTCGGTGTCAGGTTGCGGGTGGTGCGCTGGAAAAGACGCACCGAGAGATGTTCCTCAAGCTGGGCAATCCGAGTCGAAGTGACAGCAGGCGAAATGCGCAAATCGCGCCCGGCGGCGGACATGCTGCCCAATTCGTAGACACGAACGAAGGTTCTGATGTTGTCGAGATAGGACATTATTCGCAGATTTTTGATACAGCTTGGGTTTTCATCAGAATAGCAGAAGAATGGCCCTGCCGCTAGTTTGTCGGAAACTGCCAACGGGAGCCTTTCGCCATGTATGATTTCGCCGTTCTCTGGGACTGGATCGCGTTTGCGGTGCGTTGGCTGCATGTCATCACAGCAATGGCGTGGATCGGGGCGAGCTTTTATTTCATCGCGCTCGACCTGGTGCTGAAACCGGCGAAGGACATGCCCGAAGGCGCCTATGGCGAGGAGTGGGAGGTGCATGGCGGCGGGTTTTATCACACGACCAAATACCTCGTGGCCCCGGCGCGGCTGCCCGAGCATCTGACCTGGCACAAGTGGCAGAGTTACACGACATGGCTGTCGGGTGCCGCTTTGCTGATGATCGTGTATTGGGTTGGGGGCGAGCTGTACCTGCTCGACCCGACCAAGGCCGATTTGGCGCTGTGGCAAGGGATCGTGATCTCGGCGCTGTCGCTGACCATCGGCTGGCTGCTCTATGACTTCCTGTGCAAATCCGCGCTGGGTGAGCAACCTACGGTTCTGATGCTGCTTCTGTTTGCCATCCTCGTGGTGATGGCCTGGGGCTATGATCAGGTGTTCACGGGCCGCGCGGCGCTGCTGCACCTGGGGGCGTTCACGGCGACCATCATGACGGCCAACGTGTTCTTCATCATCATGCCGAACCAGCGGATCGTGGTGGCCGACCTCAAGGCGGGGCGCACACCGGACCCCAAGTATGGCAAGATCGCCAAGCTGCGCTCGACGCACAACAATTACCTGACGCTGCCCGTCATCTTCCTGATGCTGTCGAACCATTATCCGCTGGCCTTTGGCACCGAGTTTGCGTGGTTGATCGCGTCACTGGTGTTTCTGATGGGGGTCACGATCCGGCACTACTTCAACTCCATGCACGCGGGCAAAGGCCAGCCGAACTGGACCTGGGCGGTGACGGCGGTGATTTTCGTCACCATCGCGTGGCTGTCGACGCTGGGCGGGTCAGAGACCTATGACGAAGCGGCAGAGCGTCCGATGACCGAGTTCGAGATGCGCTTTGCGTCCGCCGAGGGGTTCGAGGACGCGTATAACGTGGTGCAGGGCAATTGTTCGATGTGCCACGCGCGCGAGCCCTTGTGGGATGGCATCCGCTGGGCGCCCAAGGGTGTCTATCTGGAGACCGAAGCAGACGTGGCGCAGCATGCACACCAGATTTACCTGCAGGCGGGACGGTCCCACGCCATGCCGCCGCCGAACGCGATCCAGATGGACGACGCGGCGCGGGCGCAGATCGTGGCTTGGTATCGGGCGGTGGAGTAACGCCCGACTGCGTGATTGATTTTTTAACCGTTGATAGCTATGTAGTCCGTCCTGAACAACGCCCAAGCTGTTGATAAT
>NZ_JAEPMO010000165.1 GCF_017643905.1 Marivita sp. | reverse complement strand
GTCAACAACATCCGTTATGTCAGCGCGACCAAAATCGGCGAGTGGGAACGGGACAAGATGTGCCGGTTCTGCCTGCTGACAGGCGACGACTCCCCCTATGTCTGGGATTTCGGGTCTGCTGCAGTGCATCACAAGCGTTATTCGGATTGGCTGGAACCGGATCACTGCTTGGCCGGGGTCGTCGGCATGCGTGGGACGATCCCGCCGGAATTCGGCTTGATGCGCAAATATGCCAAGATGATCGCCCAATTGATCAAGGATGCGGGCATGGCGGATATGCCGGTCGGCGTGGACTATGCTGAAACGGCAATGTTCCACGCGCTGCAGGAAGAAGGCATCAACGTGGTAGATGGCCAGCAGATCATGTTGGCGGCACGCGAGATCAAGAACTGGGACGAAATCCAGCTTCTGACGCAGGCCGCTGCAATGGTCGATGGTGTCTATCACATGATCTACGAAGAACTGAAACCCGGCGTTCGCGAAAACGATATCGTCGCGATGTCCAACAAATTGCTATATGAAATGGGTTCGGACGACGTGGAGGCGATCAACGCCATTTCCGGCGAGCGTTGCAATCCGCATCCGCACAACTTCACTGACCGTCTGATCCGCCCCGGCGATCAGGCCTTCTTTGATATTCTCCAGTCTTATCAGGGTTACCGAACCTGCTATTACCGGACCTTCAACGTGGGTCGCGCGACACCGTCGCAAAACGACGCCTATGTTAAGGCGCGCGAATGGATCGATGCCTCGATCGCGATGATCAAACCGGGTGTGTCCACCGACAAGGTGGCCGAGGTCTGGCCAACCGCCGAGTCGCTTGGTTTTGCCAATGAGGATCAGGCCTTTGGCCTGCAGTTCGGACACGGACTTGGTTTGGCGTTGCACGAAAGGCCCATCATCAGCCGTGCGGTCAGTATGGATCACCCGATGGAGATCAAGACAGGCATGGTGTTCGCGCTGGAAACATATTGCCCCGCAACCGACGGCTACTCCGCCGCGCGGATCGAGGAGGAAGTGGTCGTTACCGAAACCGGGTGCGAGGTGATCAGCCTTTTCCCGGCCGAAGAACTGCCCATTGCGAACCGGTACTGACATGGGCAATCCCTTTGATCTGACAGGGCGCCGCGCGCTTGTCACCGGTGGAGCCACCGGCATTGGTGAGGGCATCGCCCTTGCCCTTGCCGCGGCCGGGGCCGATGTGGCGCTGACCTATCGCAGCCATGCGCCAGAAGAGGTGCAAGCCAAGATAAAGGCATCGGGCCGCACGTCCGTTGCCGTGCAGGCGGATTTCCATGGCATGGACGAAGCCGCCGCCACGCAGGTGGTGGACTTCGCACGGGACGGGCTTGGGGGCCTTGATATCCTTGTGAACAATGCCGGCATCATCCACCGCAGCAACAGCACGGACATGTCGCTGGACGAATGGCGACGCGTGTTGGCGATCAACCTCGACTCGGTCTGGCTGCTGTCGCAGGCGGCCGGGCGTCACATGGTTGCTCACGGTGCGGGCAAGATCATCACCGTGGCCTCGGTGCTGAGCTATCAGGGGGGTCTGGGTGTGCCGGGATATGCCTCGAGCAAACATGCCGTGCGCGGGTTGACGCGTGCGCTCTGCAACGAATGGGCTCCGCACGGGGTGAACGTCAATGCAATCGCACCGGGCTACACTGCCACAGACAACACGCAAGCGCTGCGCGATGATCCCGACCGGTCCCGCGCCTTGCTAGAGCGAATTCCCGCAGGCCGTTTTGCCGAACCATCCGAGATTGCAGGCGCGGCCGTGTTTCTGGCCTCTGACGCCGCCAACTATTGCCATGGCAGCACCATCACCGTCGACGGCGGTTGGATGGCGCGCTGAAAGGATCCATATGGAACAGACACTTACCGGAAAGACCGCGTTGGTTACAGCCGCAGCCAACGGCATTGGCCGCGCTTCGGCTGTAATGCTTGCGGAACGCGGCGCAACGGTGATTGCAACAGATATCGCCGAGGATGCTTTGAGCGAACTTCAGGTTAGCCATCCGGGCATCACCGGCATGGTTTTGGATGTAACCGACACCGCTGCAGTGCAGGCCCTTGTCACTGGTCTGGGACCACTGGACATCCTGGTGAACTGTGCAGGCTGGGTGCATGACGGTACAATCCTGGATTGCGACGCCAACGCGTGGAACCGATCATTCGACTTGAATGCCCGGGCACTGTTTGAGGTCACCAAGGCCGCCCTGCCCGGCATGCTGGACAAGGGTGCCGGTTCCATTGTCAACATCGCCTCTATCGTCAGTAGCGAAAAAGGCGCACCGCGGCGGTTCGCATATGGGGCCTCGAAGGCGGCGATCATCGGCATGACCAAGTCCATCGCGGCTGATTTCGTGAAGGACGGTATCCGCTGCAATGCAATATGTCCGGGAACGGTGCAAAGCCCGTCATTGAACGACAGGTTGGCAGCAACCGGAGATTTCGATGCCGCGCTGGCCGCCTTTAAAGCACGCCAGCCCATGGGTCGCCTCGGAAAGCCCGAGGAAATCGCCGAAGTCGTGTGCTATCTGGCCAGTGACATGGCGGCTTTCACCACCGGACAGGCCATTGCCATCGACGGTGGCTGGTCGATCTGATGCGTCTGGACCAAGCCGCCTGCATCGACGACCTGCGTGAGATCGCCCGCCGCCGCATCCCGCGATTTGCCTTCGACCTCGTCGATGGAGGGGCCGAGGGCGAACGCAACCTTCGCCGCAATGCTCAGGCCTTTGAAGAGATCGAACTGACCCCGCGCTACATGCGCGATGTGAGCCGGATCGACACGTCGGTCACGTTGTTCGGTCAAAGCTTCGATGCGCCGTTCGGAATGGCTCCGATCGGCGTACTCAACGCCTTTTGGCCCGGTGCCGACCTGATGCTGGCACGGCTCTGCAAGGCGAAGAACATCCCCTATACCGCGTCCTCCGCCGCCTCCACGTCGCTGGAGGCCTTGGCCGAGGCGGCGGATGGGAACGGCTGGTTCCAGCTTTATGTGTCCAGCGATGGAGATGTCACTGAAGGCCTGGTCGCACGGGCAGAAGCTGCGGGTTATCCGGTGATGATGGTCACTGCTGACGTGCCCGCCGCAGGAAAACGCGACCGGGACATCCGCAACCAGTTGGCCGTGCCCTTCCGCTTTACGCCAGACGTGGTTTTGCAATGTGCACTGAACCCGCGCTGGTCTCTTGCGAGCCTACGCCATGGCACGCCAAACGTTGCCAATTACGCGGATCTTTTGAAGAATGCGACCTCCTACGCTGAGGTCCAGAAGACGCTGATCACTCCAGGGTTTACGTGGGAGGATCTCAAGCGATTGCGCGACCGCTGGAAAGGAAAGCTGCTGGTCAAGGGCATCCTGCACCCGGACGATGCTGTACAATGTGCAGACTTGGGGTGCGATGGCATCGTCGTGTCGAACCACGGAGGCCGCCAGGTCGCCTTTGGTCAACCCACGATCGAAGCGCTGCCACCAATCGCGCGGGCGTTGGGTGGCCGCATAGCCGTTCTGCTCGACAGCGGCATCAGGCGCGGCTCGGACACGCTGCGCGCCAAGGCGCTTGGTGCAGATTTCACGCTGGCAGGCCGTGCGCTGGCCTATGGCATCGGTGCTGGCGGCGCTGATGGTGCAGAGCGCGCGTTTGATCTTCTGACCCTCGAGTTGAACCGCGCCCTTGGACAGCTTGGGCTGAAGTCATATTCCGATGTCGGGCCAGACGCCCTGTCCAAAGCACCCAGACAAACGAGTGCGTGTCGTCAGCGGAACCCGTAACGCGCAGAAAACTGAGCTCTATACGGATGACCGTGTCGCTTCTGAACACCGGGCACTTGCAACGTTGATACCAAACTGACCTTTGGCGTTTCCGTGGGAGTTAAAAAGACCTGGCGTTAACGTTCAGGTGCTGGTTCAGGTTTGTTGAACCAGTTCTTTGGCGTAATCACGCAGGGCAAATTTTTGGATTTTGCCCGTCGACGTTCGGGGAATGCTTGTGATGACAAACTTTCCTGGAACTTTGTAGGCAGCGAGCCTTTCGCGGCACCAAGCACGCAAAGCGTTTATGTCAATGTCATGACCCGGCGCCGCTTCGATAAACGCACAGGGAGTTTCGCCCCATTTTGCGTGCGGCATTGCGACCACAGCAGCAATCTCCACTGCAGGATAGCTGTAAAGAACCTCTTCCACCTCTATGGAGGAGATGTTCTCTCCGCCAGAGATGATGATGTCCTTTGAACGGTCCTTGAGCTGTATGTACCCATCGGGATGCACCACGCCAAGATCGCCCGAATGGAACCAGCCGCCCTCAAAGGCTTTCTGCGTGGCAACGGGGTTGCGGAAATAGCCTTTCATCACGACATTGCCCCGGAACATAACCTCGCCCATCGTTTCCGCATCTCGGGGGACCGGTTGCATGGTCTCAGGGTCAAACACATCCAGCCCTTCAAGAGGCAGGTAGCGTACGCCTTGGCGTGACTTCAGTCGGGCCTGTTCGGAGCTTGGCAGGGAAGACCAGTCCTCATGCCAGTCGTTCACAACAGCGGGACCATAGGTTTCAGTAAGCCCGTAAAGGTGCGTCACATCAAACCCTGCAGTCTTCATATCGGCCAACAGCTTTTCCGGAGGTGGTGCAGCTGCGGTGAAGAATTGCACCGTATGGTCAAGCGCGCGTTGCTCTTCTTTTGGCGCAGAGATCAACAGAGACATCACAATCGGAGCGCCACAAAGATGTGTCACGGTCTCATCCGCCAATGCGGCCCAGATTGGCGCAGCTCGGACCTGCCGCAAGCAAACATGGGTTCCGATGATCGCGGAGAGCGTCCACGGGAAGCACCAGCCATTGCAATGAAACATTGGCAGCGTCCACAGGTAGACGGCGTGTTTGCGCATTGAGGTGGTCAGCGCATTACCCTGTGCCAACAGATACGCGCCACGATGGTGGGAAACGACGCCTTTCGGATCGCCTGTTGTCCCGGAGGTGTAGGTGATCGAAATGGCGTCCCATTCGTCTTCGGGCATAAGCCAGGCAAAGTCCGGATCGCCTTCGCCTAAGAAGCTCTCATACTCGGTCCCGTCGAACGCAGCGCGTGCGCCGTCATATTCAGGATCATCAACTAGGATGACAGACGGACTGACCTGCGCCAATTCCAACGCGTCTTGCATCAGGGGCAGGAATTCAGCATCGACAAAGACGATCTTCGACATCGCGTGATCAAGTTGGAATGCGATGATCGCGGCGTCGAGCCGTGTGTTGATCGAATGAAGAACAGCGCCGCACATGGGAACGCCGTAGTGGCATTCAAGCATGGCCGGGATATTTGGCAGCATCGAAGAAACCGTATCCCCCCGTCCGATCCCACTCTGTGTGAGTGCTGACGCCAACCGCCGTGAGCGCGCATAGAAGTCCGCGTAGCTGCGCCGCAAGCCACCATGGACAATCGCGGTGTGATCGGGGAACACATGGGCGGCCCGCTCCAGAAAGCTCAGCGGGGTCAGCGGCTGGTGGTTCGCTGGGTTGCGATCCAGATCGGTATTGTACGGATTTGCGGCCATGTTTTACGCATCCTGCCACTGAGGAGTGCGTTTTTCGATGAAGGCACCAATGCCTTCCTCGGCATCCCGAGCCAGCATATTGTCGACCATCACCTTTGACGCGTAGTTATAGGCATCGGCCAAGGGCATCTCGCGCTGAGCGTAGAAGGCGCGTTTTCCAGTGGCCAATGTCATGCTCGATTTGGACGCAATCTTGCGGGCCATTTCGGTGGTCGCCTCGTGCAGCGATGCCTCGGATACCACACGATTGACCAACCCGATCTCTGCGGCGCGTTCGGCAGGCGTCATGTCGCCTGTCAACAGCATCTCCATGGCGTGTTTGTTCGACACGTTGCGCGACAGGGCCACCATGGGGGTGGAGCAAAAGAGACCGATGTGAACGCCAGGAGTGCTGAACTGTGCGGTCTCAGCAGCAATGGCCAGATCACAGCTCGCCACCAATTGGCAGCCTGCCGCCGTCGCGATGCCGGTGACCTCGGCAATGACGGGCTTTGGGCAGGTCACGATGCCCTGCATGACCCCGGAACACAGGGCCATGACCTTTGTGAAATAGGCTTTGCCTCCGTCAAGCCCGCTGCGACCGGCCGTCATTTCCTTAAGATCATGACCAGCGCAAAAGGCAGGCCCATTTGCAGCAAGAACGATCACTCGGACCGACGGATTACGACCTGCTTCCGCGAACACCGTACCAAGCGCATCCAGCATCGCTTCGGACAGCGCATTGCGCCGTTTCACGTCATTCAGCGTAAGGCGCAGAATGCCGTCATCGCTCAGATCGCTGAGAAGAATTTGATCCGTGTGCATGGGGCGGTCCTTTAGAGGATGTTGATTTCAACGCTGTCGGCCAGCGTGTTGGCGATAAAACAGTACCGGTGCGCCCGATCCTGCATCTCGGCCATCTGTGCATCTGTGACCGAGAAACCGGTGTCGAACCGCACCACCGGATGCAGATCAATCCGCGTAACCGACATCTGACCTTTCGGGTTTTTGCCAAGATGTGCCTCGGCATAGTCGTGATAGCTGGCCACGGGCCATCCTGCCTTGGCTGCCAGAGCGAGGAAGGTCATCATGTGGCAGCTTGAAAGCGCCGAAGCCAATGCTTGCTCGGGGTTGGTATTCGACGGGTCACCGCCCCAATCCGGGGCAGAGTCGACGGTAATGTCGTACAATCTGTTCATCTGCACGGTATGTGCGTTTGAATAGGTTCCGGTCGCAAACACGGGTTCGGCGCGCTGCCAGTGCAGCTCGATGGAAAGATCGGACATGTCTGAAGTCTCTGTAGAAGATGAGCGGTGAAGCCGCGCGGGTGTCCCAAGGACGTCCGCGCCGCTATTGATCCTGACGGGTTAAGCCGCTGCGATCTGCTTCTTGGGGTCGTAGAAGGGGAATTCGACCACAGTTGCCTTCGTCGGGCCGGATTTCGTCACGACTTCGACTTCTGCACCAAGAACCGCCGCATCTGCCGAAACCATCGCCAATGCGATGTTCTTTTCAAGGCGCGGCGAATAAACCGCCGATGTCACCTTGCCGATTTCCTCACCGCTCTGGTTGATCGTCCAGAAGGTCGTGTTCGGACCTGTGAGCGGGTCGCAGTCAATCACCAAACCGATCTGCTTGCGCTTGGGGCCCTCTTCCTTGATGCTGCGCAGCGCGGCCTTGCCGATAAACTCGGCGTCCATGTCGAGGTTCACAAGACGGTCATACCCCAACTCGTACGGGTTGGTGTTGATGTCAGCATCTGCATGGTAGGACAGCATGCCGCCTTCGATCCGGCGGATCGACGATGTGTGGCCCGGCTTGAGACCGAATTCCATGCCCGCAGCCATGATGCGTTCCCAAAGAAGGTCGCCTTTGGAGCCGTCGCGCAGGTAAAGCTCATAGCCCAACTCGCTCGACCATCCGGTTCGTGACACGATGAGCGGAATGCCGTCCAGATCAACTTCGCGCAGCCAGTAATATTTCAGGTCCATGATGCTGTCACCGAACAAAGCCTGCATGATCAGGCCCGATTTTGGCCCCTGAAGCTGGAGTGGCGAAACATCGGGTTCGCGAATTGTGATATCCATGCCGGAATGTATCGCTACGCCCTGCGCCCAAAGCAGAATGTCGCTGTCCGCCAGTGAGATCCAGAAATGGTTTTCCGCGAGCCTCAGCAGGATCGGATCGTTCAGGATGCCGCCCTCGGCGTTTGTGATCAGGATGTATTTGCACTGACCCACAGCCATCTTCGACAGGTCGCGTGGCGTCAGTTTTTGCACGAAGGCCGCCGCATCAGGACCGGTAATTTCGACCTGACGCTCAACCGCAACGTCGCACAGGATCGCGTCATTCACGAGGTTCCAGAAATTCTGTTCCGGGTCACCAAAGTCGCGGGGGATATACATGTGATTATAAACAGAAAAACCTTTGGCGCCCCAGCGAACTGTTGCGTCGAAATACGGGGATTTGCGGATTTGTGTGCCGAAGCCAAAGTCGTCTGTTTGTGTCATGTTTTCGCCCTTGCAGCAGGTGGCCTGACCGGCCCGTGAAGTGTTGAAACCTGTCGAAGACTTAGTTTGAAAATCGGGATGCTTTTGGTCTGATAACGCGCGCCGATTAGGCCGTTTAGTCCGATTATCAGTCCAAGTAGAGGCCGTTCAGTCTGGAACCGCGCTTACCCACTTTTTGCGATCAGTTTGGCAAGATTCGGCCTGCTGGTTTTGATCTGACGAGTCGCAATGTATGTCATGTAGCGTTCAATCGAGAGTTCGGCCGCAAGCATGTCTTCCATGATCGCCTGAAAGGCAGCAAGGCTGGGTGTCGCGACTTTCATCACATAGTCCATACCGCCACCGGTCGCGATGCAATCTGTGACCTCGTCCAGTTTCATGATGTAGTCTTCGAAGCGAACGAACTCGGCTTTACGGTGTGATCCCAGTGAGACCGTGACGACGACTTGGGTGAAATCTACGATCCGCTCCAACGCCAATTCGGCATGGTAGCCGCGGATATAGCCTGCGGCTTTCAGCCGGTCGAGCCGCGCCCAGCACGGTGTAGACGATAGGTTCACAAGCTCTGCAAGGCGCGTCTTGCTGAGTTGTCCATGTTGCTGGACTGCACTGAGGATTCGAATGTCTGTAGCGTCGAGGCCCAGCTTCTTCATGCGCGCACGTGTCTCACTTGGTCGATGTGCCGGTTGCCCGAGCAGTCAAGGAATGATCATCCGTACACAATCTCTGGTATTTTGCAGAGTGAGGCATACGCTTTTCCGACCAATTCCTCCGAAATCACGCCATAAACACTGTGCAGCGCATTTTGCCGACTGTTAATTGCGGCCAGCGATTGAGGCGCAGAACAGCGCTGTTAGCTACGAAAACCACGTGCTGCGCGGGCTCTTCTAGGGTCGGGACTTCGGTAACGGTTCCCTCTCTGTCAATAGATTTTGGCCAAGCGATTTGATCCCCGCCGACGGGTTGTTCTCGCTTTGTCGATCCGACTGCTGTCTTGCGGCTCTTGGATGAGGTCCTTCAGGAACATG